>DATCLV010000279.1:0-4761 GCA_036563745.1 Acidimicrobiales bacterium
GAGCAGGAGGATGGGCCGCAGGTTGGCCCGGAAGTCGGGGACCGACGCCTCGTTGGCGGCGACGTAGATCAACGGCGGGAGGAAGCCGTAGAGGACCAGCTCGGGGTCGAGCTCGACGCTCGGCCCGTCGGGCAGGAGCGACACGCCGATGCCGACGAGCACCAGCACGATCGGCGCCAGGAGGCCGGAGCGGCGGGCGACGGCCGAGGTCGCGGTGGCCAGCGACACCAGCGCGACCAGGCCCAGGACCTCTGTCACGCTGGGGAGCCTAGGAGGTACGCAGGGCGCTGCGGCGGGTGCCGGCGGGCCGGGCCGCGGGCGCGGGCCGCGGGCGCGGGTGACGGTCGGGTCGGGCCGACCGCTCGGGGGCGGTCCGGCGCGACCCGACCGGTCACGCGAGGTCGGCGGTGCGGGTCAGGCGAGCTCGTCGGCGGCCCGCTGGGCCAGGCCGACGGTCACCCACATGCGCTCCACGTGCTGGCGGACCTGCTGCTCGCCCTGGGGCACCGGGTGCTCGGCCAGGAACGACTCGACGCTGCGGGCCGTGGCGGGGTCGCGCAGCGACCGCACGCCCGACAGGAGCCGGGCGATGCTGTTGCTCGGGAACCGCTCGTTGGCGTCGTCCCAGCGGGCGGCCACGAAGTCCCAGGCCGCCGAGCCGTTGTCGCGGTTGGTGATGGTGTCCCGCAGCAGGTACGGCGCGTCCTGGCTCCGGACCTCCGACGTGAACGCCAGCTCCAGCGTGCGCCGCAGCAGCGCCGGGTCGCGGAAGCGGGCCAGCGAGTACATGAACCGCTCCCGGTCCTGCGGGTTGTCGGCGGCGCGGTAGGCGGCCAGCAGCCGGTCGTAGGTGGCCTCGTCGCCGAGCGTCGCCGTCACCGCCAGGGCCGACGCCGCCAGGCTCGCCTCCACCGACGCGGCGTCCTCCAGGTAGCGCTCGAGGCGCTCGCGGCTGCGGGCGATCACCGCCTCGTCGTCGCCCACCAGGGCGGCGGTCGTCGACAGCACGCCCCGCAGGGTGCGGGTGCGGTCGTCGTCGCCCTCGACCACGTCGGGACCGAGGCGCTCGAGCGCCGGCGCCACCAGGGCCCGGACCCGGGCGGCGAAGGCGGTGCGCGCCTCGCCGTCGAGCGCACGCTCCAGGGCGGCCAGGCCGGCGGTCAGGCGCTCCCACACCGACAGGTCGGTCTCGTCGGTGAACGCCTCGGCCAGCCGCAGGAACGCCCCGGCGGGCACGGAGCCGGCGAGCACCGCGGCCCACGTGTCGTCGACCAGCACGAACCGCTCCAGCGGGGTCAGCTCGGCCCGGTGCTCGACGAGCCGGTCGCGCAGCTCGTCGCTGTAGCGGACCCGGTAGAAGCCGTTGGCGCCGTGGTTGGCGTTGACCCACGGGGCGTCGCCGTCGAGGGGCAGCGTGGTCGTGTCGTCGTCGAGCAGCACCCGGCGGGGCTCATCGCCGCCCACGCCGACCACCACGGGCACCGCCCAGCGCCGGTCCTCGTCGGCGGGCGTGTAGGTGAAGCGGCGCTGGGTGAGCGTCAGGCCCCCGTCGCCCCGAGCCACCGCCACCTCGGGGTAGCCGCCCTGGAAGATCCAGGTGTCGGCGATGCGGCGCACCGGCTCGCCGGTCTCCTCCTCGAGGGCGTCCCACAGGTCGGTGGTCTCGGTGTTGCCGTACTCGTGGGTGCGCATGTAGCGCCGGAGCCCGGCCCGGAAGCGGTCCTCGCCGAGGTACTGCTCCAGCATCCGCACCACCGACGCGCCCTTCTCGTAGGTGAGCACGTCGAACATGCCCTCGGCCTCCTCGGGGGAGACCACCGGGAACTCGATCGGGCGGGTGGTGTGCAGGGTGTCGGTGTCGAAGGCGACCGAGCGGGACAGGCCGAAGTCGACCCAGCGCTGCCAGTCGGGGCGGAAGGCGTCGGTGGCCTTCATCTCCATGAACGTGGCGAACGCCTCGTTCAGCCAGATGCCGTTCCACCACTTCATCGTCACGAGGTCGCCGAACCACATGTGGGCGATCTCGTGGGCGATCACGTCGACCACGGCCTGGCGCTCGGCCTGGGTGGCGGTCGACGGGTCGATCAGCAGGAGCCGCTCCCGGTAGGTGATGCAGCCCAGGTTCTCCATGGCCCCGAACGCGAAGTCGGGGATGGCGACCATGTCGAGCTTGCCGCCCGGGTAGGGGATGTCGAACCAGTCGGCGAAGTAGCGCAGGCAGAAGGCCCCGACCTCCAGGGCGAACGGCGTGAGGTGGCCCTTCCCGGGCGGGTGGATGACCCGCAACGGCGTGCCGTCGACGTCGACCGGCGCCGTGGCCTCCAGCGGCCCGACCACGAACGCCACCAGGTAGGTCGACATCACCATCGTGTCGGCGAACCGGACGGCGACCTTGCCGCCCTCCCGGGGCTCGCGGCCCACCTCGGCGGCGTTCGACACCGCCAGCAGGCCCTCGTCGACCACCAGCGTGACCGCGAACACGGCCTTGAAGTCGGGCTCGTCCCAGCAGGGGAACGCCCGGCGGGCGTCGGTGGCCTCCATCTGGGTGGTGGCCAGCACGTGCTCGGTGCCCTGGTCGTCGGTGAACGTCGACCGGTAGAAGCCGTGCAGCTTGTCGTTGAGGATGCCGCGGAAGCGCACGTGGACGACGGCTCCGCCGGTCGGCAGCGCCTCGTCGAGGCGGAGGGTGGCCCGCTCGGCCTTCTCGTCGAGCTCGGTGCGGGCGGCGAGGCGCCGGCCGTCGGGCAGCTCGACCGCGGCCTCGTCGATCTCCAGCTCGGCGGCGTTGAGGACGACCGCCGAGGTCGGCTCCATCACGTCGACCTCGACGGCGACCGTGCCGGCGAACGTGGCGGCCGCCAGGTCGGGCTCGAGCGTCAGGTCGTAGCGGCGGGGGACGACGTCGCGGGGGAGGCGGTACGGGTTCTCGGTGTTCACGTCGAGGTCGGCCACGTCGGAACGCTACAGCCGGTGCGCTTCCGTACCGGCCAGTAACGTGCCCGGGGTGACTGAAGAGCTTCGCTTCGACGTCGTCGGCATCGGCAACGCCCTCGTCGACGTCCTGGCCCACCACGGTGACGACTTCCTCGAGCGCTTCGGCATGACGAAGAGCAAGATGGAGCTCATCGACGCCGACCGCGCCGAGGAGCTGTACGCGGCGCTGGGATCGGGCCTCGAGATGTCGGGCGGGTCGGCCGCCAACACCATCGCGGGAGTGGCGAGCTTCGGCGGCAAGGCCGCGTTCCTGGGTCGGGTCCACGACGACGACCTGGGCGCCGCCTTCGCCCACGACCTGCGCTCGCTGGGGGTCACGTTCACGTCGAAGCCGGCGACCGAAGGTCCCCGGACCGGGCGCTGCCTGATCGTGGTCACGCCCGACGCCCACCGCACCATGAACACCTACCTGGGCGCGGCGTCGCACTTCTGCACCGAGGACGTCGACGAGGAGATGGTGGCCAACGCCAAGGTGACCTTCCTCGAGGGCTACCTGTTCGACCGGCCCGAGTCGAAGGAGGCCTACCGCGCCGCCTCCGACATCGCCCACGGCGCCGGCCGCAAGGTGGCGCTCACGCTGTCGGACCTGTTCTGCGTCGAGCGGCACCGCGAGGACTGGCTGCCGCTGGTGCGCGAGCGCGTCGACATCCTCTTCGCCAACGACGCCGAGGCCATGGCCCTCTGGCAGTGCGACGACGTGCCCACCGCCGTCGAGCGGGCCCGGGAGTTCGTCGAGATCGGCTGCATCACCTGCGGGGCCGAGGGCTCGATCGTCGTCTCCGGCGACGAGACCTACAAGATCGCCGCCGAGCCCGTCGAGCCGGTCGACACCACCGGCGCCGGCGACCTCTACGCCGCCGGCTTCCTCTACGGCTACACGCAGGGCCGCCCGCTGCCCGAGTGCGGCCGGCTGGGCTCGATCGCGGCGTCGGCCGTGCTGGGGCACATGGGCGCCCGCCCGGGGCTGTCGCTGGCCCAGCTCATCGACGTCCTCGAGCGCTGAGCCCGCCCAGCAGGGGCGCCAGCAGCGCGACGAACCGCCCGAGGCCGGCGGGTGTCTCCGCCGCGACCTCGTCGTCGGCCACCCGGCCCGTCTGCCGGTGGCCGACCACCAGCAGCAGGAGCCGCCCGTCCGCGTGCGCGACCCGGGGTCGGGCCGGGGTGCTCGCCCGCGCCGCGGCCTCGGCCAGCTCGGCGGCGATGCGCCGGCGCTGCGCGTCGGCCACGAACACCAGCAGGTGGTCGGCGGCCACGGGGTCGTCGCCCACCGGCCGGGTGGCCGCCAGCCGCACGCAGTCGGCGGCCAGCAGGTCGTCCGGCGCCGGGCGGGGGTGGAACCAGGTGCCGGGGAGCGTGGTGACCTCGATCGGCCCGGCCGTGTAGTCGCTGTCGGCGTCGAGGCGGTCGGCCATGGCGACCGCGGCCTCGGCCAGGTCGGCGACGGTGTCGCCCCGGGGGATCGGGTCGGCCACCAGCCCGAGCCCGTGCGCGGTGCGGACCTGGACGTAGCCGCAGTCCTCCAGGCCCATGCTCGGGGCGATGGGGCGGCGGGCGGCGAACGCGGCGGCGATGCCCTCCTCGCTGCGGGCGATCGCCTCGTCGACCGCCGCGGTGACGTCGCCGCCCAGCTCGCGCAGGGCGTAGAGGGGGAGGCCGACGCCGAGGCGGACGGCGCGCGGGTCGACGGCGTCGCGGTCGACCAGCGTGAGCGCCACCACGGCCTGCCGGGCGCGCTCGAGGGAGCCCTCCCGCAGGGCGATCGTGGCC
>DATCLV010000473.1:0-3292 GCA_036563745.1 Acidimicrobiales bacterium
ACGTGAAGATGATCATGAGCAACGCCGGCTCGGCGCTCATGGGCATCGGCTACGGCACCGGGGAGGGTCGCGCCCTGCAGGCCGCCCGGAACGCGATCTCGAGCCCGCTCCTGGAGGCCTCGATCGAGGGCGCCCGCGGCATCCTGCTCACGATCGCCGGCGGCAGCGACCTGGGCCTCTTCGAGGTGAACGAGGCCGCCGAGGTGATCCACGGCGTCACCCACCCCGACGCCAACATCATCTTCGGGTCGATCATCGACGACGAGATGGGCGACGAGGTGCGGGTCACGGTCATCGCCGCCGGGTTCGACCGGTGGGACGACCGCGAGGCCATGTCGAGCCGCGAGCGGTCGGCCGTGCCGCCGACGGCGCCCCCGACGTCGTCCGGCACGCCGCGCCCGTCCGCGCCGCCGGCCCCGCCGTCCGGTCGCCCGCTCGACGACGTCGACTACTCGTCGCGCCGCACCCGGGAGTTCGACGAGCTCGACAGCGACGACGAGTTCGACGTCCCGTCCTTCCTGAAGTGACGCGGCCGGTCGAGGCGGCCCCCCGGTGAGCGGCACCGGGCCGGTCGGGGCGCCTCACCGCCGTCCGCGGCCCCGGCACCGGTTCACGTCCCGGGCCGACGGCGACCTCGCGTACGCGGCCGACCCCGCACCCGTCCGGGCGCGCCTGTCGCCGTACCCGTGGACGTACCTGCACCAGGTGCACGGCGCCGACGTGGTGACCGTCGAGGAGCCCGGGCAGCACACCGGCGCCGACGCCGACGCGGCGGTCACCCGGGTGCCGGGCGCGGTCCTCGCCGTCCACACCGCCGACTGCGCGCCGGTGGCGCTGCTGTCGCCCCAGGGCGTGGTGGGCGCCGCCCACGCGGGGTGGCGGGGCCTCGAGGCCGGGGTGCTGGAGGCGACGGTCGCGGCGATGCGGGCGCTGGGCGCGGAGGACATCCACGCCGTGCTGGGCCCGTGCATCCGCCCGGAGTGCTACGAGTTCGGCAAGGACGACCTCGACCGCCTGGCCGAGCGCTACGGCGACGGCGTCCGGGGCGTCACGTCGTGGGGGACGCCGGCCCTCGACGTGCCCGCCGGCGTGCGGGCCGCGCTGGCGGCCGCCGGCGTCGGCCGCCTGGACGACGAGGGCGCCTGCACCGCGTGCGACGACCGGTGGTTCTCCCACCGGGCCCGCGCCGAGACGGGTCGCCAGGCGCTGCTGGTCTGGCTGGAGCCGTGACCGGCACGCTCGCCGACCGGCTGGCGGCGGTGTGGCAGCGCATCGAGGCGGCCGGCGGCGATCGGGAGCGGGTGCGGTTGATCGCGGTCACCAAGGGCTTCGGCGCCGACGTCGTGCGCGAGGCGCTGGCGCTCGGGCTCCACGACCTGGGCGAGAGCTACGCCCAGGAGCTGGCGGCCAAGGTCGCCGAGGTGCCGCACGACGGGCCGGTGGCGCCGCGGTGGCACTTCATCGGCCGCATCCAGACGAACAAGGTGCGGCTGGTGGCGCCGTACGTCACCCTGTGGCACGGGGTCGACCGGCGGGCCGCCGGCGCCGAGATCGCCAAGCGGTCGCCGGGGGCGGCGGTGCTCGTGCAGGTGAACGCGACGGGTGAGGCGACGAAGGCGGGCTGCGCGCCCGAGGAGCTCCCGCGGCTCCTCGACGAGCTCCGCTCGCTGGGGCTCTACGTGCGCGGGCTCATGACGATGGCGCCCGCGGGGGAGCGCGAGGTCGCGCGGAGGGCGTTCGCGAAAGTGCGGGAAATGGCGGACTTTCACGGCCTGGAAGAGGTTTCGATGGGAATGAGCGGCGATCTCGACGTGGCGGTCGAGGAAGGCGCGACGATGGTGCGAGTGGGCGCTGCTTTGTTCGGTCCGCGCCCGGGACCAGCGGGAGTGCGACACTAGGATCCGATCGGTTCTGGAGGAGTCATGGCATCGATGTGGCGAAAGGCGATGCTCTACCTGGGCTTGGGTCCCGACGAGGACTACGACGACTACGACGTCCTCGCCAACGGCGCTCAGCCCGCGCCCTCGCGCGAGCCGATCCGTCGCCCCGTCGCCACCCCCCACCACGACCACGACCCGTCCGGTTCCGTGCGCACGCTCAGCGCGGCCGCGGCCGCCGAGGTGGCCGCGCTCCAGCACGCTGCCGGCGTCAGCTCCAACGGGCACTCCGCCCGCTCCGCCACCGACCGTGAGCGCCCGGTCGGCCGTGAGCGGGAGCGGTTCCGGGAGCCCGAGCGCGACCGTGACCGTGACCGCGAGCCCGGGTCGGCCCGGGCCCGGCCGAGCGTGGTGCGGCCGCTCAGCGTGGCCTCGGCGAAGCCCCACGTGGTCGCCCCGGCGTCGTTCGCCGACGCCCAGGAGGTGGCCGACGAGTTCAAGCGCAACGTGCCGGTCATCGTGAACCTGCAGGGTGTCGACCGCGACCTGATGCGCCGCATCATCGACTTCTCCAGCGGCCTCTGCTACGGCCTGAGCGGCAACATGGAGCGGGTGGCCAACCACGTGTACCTTCTCACGCCCAGCGACGTCGAGGTCTCCGCCGAGGAGCGCCGTCGGTGGCGCGACCGCGGCGACGCGTAGCCGAGCCAGCCAGGGAGGGGCCCTCACCACGTGGCAGAAGTCATCTGCACCCTGATCAACATCTACGTCTTCGTCATCATCATCCGGCTCTTCATGAGCTGGGTCCCGCCCACTCCCGGCACCACGTACCAGCAGATCTACGACGGTTTCGTGACGGTGACCGAGCCGGTGCTGGCGCCCGTGCGGGGCCTGCTGCCGCCGTTGAACGTGGGCATGACGCGGCTCGACCTGTCGCCGATCCTGGTCATCTTCGGGTTGAACATCCTGTCCCGCGCCATCTGCGAGGGCTTCGGGCTGTTCTAGGCTCGTCCCATCGTGGTGCGCACCCGCGCGGTGGAACACGCATCGCGTGGATGTCCGAACGCGCACCGTGGGATACCGAAGTGATCGTTGCGATATCGCTACTCTCTCCGTTATGGAACTGACTCCTCAGGCGCTGCACGACGTCGAGTTCCGTGAAGCACGGCGAGGCGGGTACAACACGCACGACGTCGACGACTTCCTCGAGCGGGTCGCCGTCGGTGTGGGGCAGCTGCAGGACCGCCTGCGGGAGGCGTACCACCGCGCGGAGGCCGCCGAGGGGCGCCTGGCCGAGATGCAGCGGCAGCTCGACGAGCTGCAGCGCAACCGGCCGGTCGACAAGGCCGCCGACGCCGACGAGACGCTGCGACGCACGCTGGTGCTGGCGCAGCGCACGGCCGACGCCACCATCA
>DATCLV010000500.1:0-7324 GCA_036563745.1 Acidimicrobiales bacterium
CATCTGCCGGACCTGATCGGGGTCGAGGTCGCCCGACCGGTGGGCCTCGACCAGCTCGGACAGGCCGGGCACGACGTCGCCGGCGTCGTGGAACAGGTTCTGCTGGGCGTGCAGCGAGCCGTCGACCAGCACGACCGCACCGAGGTCGCGGGGGTCGATCGCCAGGCCGGCCGCCAGCGCCATGGCGAGCGTCGAGCGTCCAGTGCCACCAGCGCCGGTGATGACGACCAGCGGCGCCCGCCAGGACGACCGGGGCGGTGCCGGCTCCGACGGCGTGACGCGGAGGTCGGCCTCGTCGGCCCGCTGCACCGGACGGGCCGACTCCCGGAGCGCCGCCAGCAGTTCGTCGCGCCCCGGCGAGGACGACAGCACCGCCGCTGCGCCGAGGTCGACCCACGGCCGGCGGGGCGGGCGATCGTCGACGACGATCACCGCGCACCCAGCGCCGCGGGCGACGTCGAAGAGGTCGCGGTCACACCCGGGCACGCCGGCGTCGATGAGCAGGGCGGAGAACACCCGACCCGACCGCAGTCGGGCCGACAGCTCCTCCATCGACAGGACCATCACGAAGTCGACCGGGAGCGCCCCGGAGTTGGCCCACCGCGCCACGTCGCTGAACCACGGCGCCTGTGGGCGAGCCATCCCGAGCACCACGAACTGCCCCGCCGGCATCAGCCGCCCTCCCCTCGGGGGATCGCCCGGGTCATCGTGACCTCCGCCTGCCGGGCGGCGTGGATCAGCGGCACCCGGTCGGCCGGGTTGCGGACGCCGAGGGTGATGACGAGCTCGGGGTCGGCGCTGAAGCCGTCGCCCCCGCCGTCGAGCGCCAGGACCTCGGCACCCGCCGCCACCAGCGAGGTGGCCCGCTCGTCGGTGGCGAAGACGTCGACGCGGTCGCCCGGTCGCAGCTTCCCGTCGAGCAACCGGTCGCGGGGCAGCGAGAAGGCGACCTCGACGCGGGACGAACCGGCACCGACATCGCTGAGCTGGGCCGCCTGCACGAGCTCGCCCGCCCCGATGGGACCGAAGGTGGACCGGCCGACCACGGCGTCGACGCTCGGGAACGCCTGCGCCGCCATGGCCGGGGGCAGATCGAGCCGGACCAGGCGCACGTCGTCGACACCCACCGTCGCGCCGGGGCGCAGGGACCGGGCCGCCACGACGTACGGCACGCCCGGGTCGCCCGCTGCCGCCTGCCAGGCGGCGAACGTGGCCAAGCCCGACAGTGCCAGCAGCAAGGCGCCGACCAGCGCGCGGCTGCTCGGCAGCACGACCCGCCCGGTTGTCCTCAGTCGGGGTGTCGACGGGACCCCGCCGTTCCGCCCGGCCGGTCGGGCTGGCACGGGAGGGCGGAAGCGCCCGCGGCCGAGCACGCCCTCAACCCGTGCCACGTCGCCCACCCCGCCGGCCGGCGCACCGGCCGACCCGTCGATCACCGGGCGGCGCAGGTGGCCACCGCCGCCAGCGGGCAGCCGGCTCGGCGACCTGCGCTGCCAGCGCCGTCCAGTTCGTCCGCTCTGTCCGCTCGTTGCCCTGGGTCCGCACCCACTTCGCCCTTCCGACTCGCCGCCACTCCGCGCACTCTCCGCGGTCCGACGACTACGGAGAAGAGTTGCGCCGCCACAGTACGCAGCGAGAGGCCGGAATGGAAGGGCCTACAGGAGATTTGAGATGACATCAGAGGCGACGTGAGAGAACCTCCAGCTCAGCGGGCGGCCTCGCCGGGAAAGTTCCGATCCGTCGGAAGAGTTGTACCGAAAGGACTCCAAACAACACAGCGGGCGTGTACTCTGCATCCTCGTGAACGCAGACGAGGTCGGAACCTCCAGGTCAGCGAAAGCTTCTGGCGGCGACGATGACATCAGCAGTGACGTGTCCGTGAGCGCAGACGAAACCGAATGGCTGTCGACGCAGGAGGCGGCTCGGCGCCTGGGCATCACGCCCCGCACCCTCTACCGCTTCATCGATCACGGCGACCTCCCGGCCTACCGCTTCGGTCGGGTCATCCGACTCCGGGCGCATGAGGTCGAGGCTTTCATCGAGAGCTCCCGCATCAAGCCCGGCGAGCTCGAGCACCTCTACCCGGAGCCCGTCAGCCGCGACGACGACTGACCGCGAACGGGGCCAGCGCACCCCGAAGTAGACCGTCGTGGATCTCGCGACCTGTGGACAAGATCGCGAGATCCACAGAGTTGCCCCTCTCGTAGCGCACAGGGTGGTCGTCGTACCGTCGACGCATGCCGCAGTTCGAGGTGATCCTGCACGACAACACCACCGAGTTCGTCGAGGATGCTGACGCCTACCAGCAAGAGGGCCCGATGACGACGTTCTTCCGCTGTGGCAGCGGCCGGGACGTCATCGACTCCTGGGCGACACGGGTCGCCAGCTTCCGCACCGCCGACCTCCGCATGATCCGGCGGCACGAACGGGTCGTCCGCGCCGCCAAGTGCGCGTGAGCTCCGCCCCGGGCGCGTGAGCGACGCCCAGCCGGCGGCCCGCGCCGCGACGGCGCCATCGCCGGTTCAGTCGATCGACACCTGCCCGATGGCATCCAGCGCCACGTAGTGGGTGGCGGCGGCCGGCTCGTCCTCGCTCCGCACGGTCACCACGTCCTGGCCCACCGACCACAGGGTGCCCCGCACCACGTCGTGGCCGCCGGCCAGCACCAGCAGCACCCGCTCCCGGTCCCCGGCCAGCCCGATGATCACCTCGGCCAGGGTCAACCGGCTCCGGGACGGCAGGTCGCCCACCGACACGGGCTCACCCGGCCGGGTCGTCACCGCCGCGACCTCCCCCAACGCCACCAGCACCTCGCCACCCCGCCCCGACGGCTCCCCCGCCGGCACGAGCGCCACGAAGTCGGCCCCGAGCAGCCGCACGTGCCCGCGCTGCGGCCGCCCCGAGCGCAGCTGGAGCCCGACCGCGGCACCCCGCTCCGCGAGGTCGGCGAGGACGCCGACGAGCGTCGCCTCCTCCTGCGCCTGCCGCGCCAGCCAGCGCTCCCGCGACCGGCGCCGCACCACCTCGTCGATGCGGGCATCGGCGGCCCAGCGCTCCAGCCGGCCCGCCAGCCCCTCCCCGAGCAGGCCCGGCAGCTCCGGGTGCCCCGCCGGGTCGGTGTACTCCCCGAGGGGCCCGGGGGCGAGGCCGTCGTCGGTGTCGTCCATGCCCGCCACTGTCCCAGACCGTCGGTGCCGGGGACAGAAGGGTACGGAGCACGATGAAACTGGACGTGATGGCGAGCGGCCCCCTCCCCCAGGCTCTAGGCTTGGCCCGCGGTGACGAGCACGCAGATCAAGATCTCCGTTCCTGGCAACCACCTCATGGCCGATCTCCTGGGCCATCGCGACGAGCTGCTGCGGGTGGTCGAATCGGCCTTCGAGGACGTGGAGATCCATGTCAGGGGCAACGAGATCGCGATCAGCGGGGAGGAGGCGGCGCGCGTCGGGCACCTCTTCGAGGAGCTCGTCCTCCTGCTGGAGCAGGGCCACCGCCTGGAGCCCGCGAGCGTGACGCGCACGATCGAGATGGTCCGCTCCGACGAGCGACCATCGGAGGTCCTCACCGAGGAGGTGCTGCGGGCGTCCCGCGGCCGCAGCGTGCGCCCGAAATCGAGCGGCCAGAAGCGCTACGTCGACGCCATGCGGTCCAACGTCATCACGTTCGGCGTCGGCCCCGCCGGCACCGGCAAGTCGTGGCTGGCGGTGGCGATGGCGGTCCAGGCGCTGCAGGCCAAGACGGTCGACCGCATCATCCTCACCCGCCCGGCCGTCGAGGCCGGCGAGCGGCTCGGGTTCCTCCCCGGGGACCTCGCCGCCAAGATCGACCCCTACCTCCGCCCCCTCTACGACGCCCTGTACGACATGGTCGAGCCCGAGGGGGCGCAGCGGCTGCTCGAGCGGGGGACGGTCGAGGTGGCGCCGCTGGCGTTCATGCGGGGTCGCACGCTCAACCGGAGCTTCATCATCCTCGACGAGGCGCAGAACACCACGCCCGAGCAGATGAAGATGTTCCTCACCCGCATCGGCTTCGGGTCGCGGGCGGTGGTCACCGCCGACATGACGCAGATCGACCTGCCGCAGGGCCGCAGCGGCATGACCGGGCTCGACAAGGTGCTCGGCGGCATCGAGGGCCTGTCGTTCGTGTACCTGACGTCCAAGGACGTGGTCCGGCACCGCATCGTGCAGGACATCGTCGACGCCTACGAGCGCGCCGGCACCGCGTCGGCCACCGGTTCGTGAGCAGCGCCTTCCCCGAGCGAGGGCGTCCGGGCGACGACGCCGACGGCCCGCCGTTCTCGCGGCGGCCCCGGCGGCGCGGCCCCGAGGGCGAGGTCCAGGTGTTCGGCGCCGACGAGCAGGACCAGCGGGAGGTCGACGTCGACCGCTGGGTCCGCCTGGCGCACCAGGTGCTGGTGGCCGAGGGTGTCGAGGGCGACGCCGAGCTGTCGCTCTTGTTCGTCGACGAGATGGCGATGGCCGAGCTCAACGAGCGCTTCATGGAGAAGACCGGCCCCACCGACGTGCTGGCCTTCCCCATCGACGAGACGGGCCCGATCGGCCGCTGGCCCGACGCGGGGAGCACCGGCCCCGACCGGACCGATCCCGAGGGCGACGACGCCCCGTTGCTCCTGGGTGACGTGGTCCTGTGCCCGGCCGTCGCGGCCCGCCAGGCGCCCGAGCACGGCACCAGCGTCGACGACGAGATTGCGCTCCTGGTGGTGCACGGTGTGCTCCACGTGCTGGGCTACGACCATGCCGAGGACGACGAGGCGGCGAGGATGAAGGCCCGCGAGCGCGAGCTTCTCGACCAGTTCCATCGCAACCAGTGAGCAGCGGGTGCGGAGGCCGGACCCACCCCATCCGACCCTGTTCGTCGTTCTCGGCGCCACCGTGGGCGTCGCGGCGGTCGTCGTCGGTGCTGCCACGCTGGCCTACGGCAAGGTCGGCGGCTTCGTCGCCGCGCTGGTCGGCGTTGCCGGCGCGTTCGTAGCGGCCACGGTCGCGAACGTCCGGCTCGGCGGCACCGCCGCCCACCTTCGCCGGAGCTCGGGCCCGCCCGACGCCATCGACGCCGGGGGTCGGGCCCTGCTCGACTCGATCATCGACTTCGGCGACACGGTGGTGCGGGAGATCATGGTCCCCCGGCCCGACATGGTCACCGTCGAGGCCGACTTCCGGGCCGCCGACGTGGTCGAGGTGATGCTGCTCAACGGCTACAGCCGCCTGCCGGCGTGCGGGAAGGGCGGCATCGACGACATCGTGGGCCTCGTCTACGCCAAGGACCTGATGCGGGCCGAGCGCGACGGCCTCGAGGACCGGCCGGTGTCGGAGATGCTGCGACCGGCGTCGTTCGTGCCGGAGACCAAGCGCCTGCCCGAGCTGCTGCGGGAGATGCAACAGCAGCAGTTCCACATGGCGATCGTGGTCGACGAGTACGGCGGGACGGCCGGGCTCGTGACGCTGGAGGACATCATCGAGGAGCTGGTCGGCGAGATCGTCGACGAGTACGACGTCGAGGACCCGATGATCGAGCCCCTGCCCGGCGGCGGTGCGCTCGTGCGGGGCCGCACGCCGCTCGCCGAGGTGAACGACCTGCTGCACGCCGACCTCCCGGAAGGCGACTGGGACACCGTCGGCGGCCTCCTGTACAGCCGCCTGAGCCACGTGCCGGTCGAGGGCGAGACCGTGGAGGTGGCCGGCTGGCGGTTGACCGCCCAGCGGATCCAGGGCCGCCGCATCGGCCGGGTGCGGATGACCCGGGTGACGCCCCGCTCCGACGAGGGCATGGTCGGCGGCGCCGAGGCGCTCCCGCTGGCGCTGCTCGTGTTCGTCGTGGGGTCGCTCATCGTGGCGAGCGCGTGGAGCGTGATCGACGCCAAGCTGGCCGTGCACGCGGCGGCCCGGGAGGCGACGCGGAGCTACGTGGAGGCGCAGGTCACGGAGGCCTCGGGGGCGTGGGCCGCCGAGGCCGACGCCCGGGCGGCGGGCCTCGCGGCGATCGAGGCCCACGGGCGCGACCCCGGGCGGGCGGAGGTGGCGCGCACGTCGTCGGAGCACCCGTCGGGCGAGGGCTTCGTCCGGTGCGCCCGGGTGACGTTCACGGCGTCCTACGAGGTGCCGGCGCTGACGTTGCCATGGATCGGCGGCTTCGGGGGCAGCTTCGACGTGTCGGCGCGCCACAGCGAGCTGGTCGACCCGTTCCGCGATGGGGTCCCGGGGGACACGACGGCGTGCTGAACCGTTCGGGCCGGGCGACGACCCGCCGTACGGCGGACCGGGGCAGCGCGCTGCTGCTGATGCCGGCGTGCGTGCTGGTCCTGGTGGTGCTGGCGTCGATCGCCGTGGACATGGCGCTGGTGCACCTCCGGCAGCGGCAGGCGCTCGACGTGGCGGCGGGCGCCGCGAACGACGCCGTGACCGCCGGGGTCGACACCGCGGCGCTGCGCCGGGGCACGTACGTGGTCGAGCCGGGGGCCGCCCGTGACGTCGTGGCCCGCTCCGTGGCCGCCAGCGAGGTGGCGCCCCACCTGGTGGGTCCGCCGCAGGTGACGGTGGACGGGGAGACGGTGTCGGTCCGCCTGACGGTCCGGGCGGACCACCTGTTCACGGGTGTGATGCCAGGGGTGCCGGACGCCACGACCGTGACGGCGTCCGCGTCGGCGACGGCGGTGGAACCGTGAGGTGACGTCCTCCATGCGCTCCTCATAATCGACATTTTCTCTCGTACCCTCTCGACAACTTCTGTCACTCTCAATACTCTCGGGCGCCATGAGCGCACGGGTGAGAGTGGCGACCGACCACGAGGGCGGCCTGGTGGCCATCAAGGCCGCCCGCACGGCGGTGGAGCGGGAGGCGCTCCGCTACGAGGCCGTGGTGCTGCGGCAGTGCGCGCATCCGGGCGTGGTGGCGCTCGTGGCGCCCGCCGACCTCGGCGAGCCGCTCGCGGACGACGAGCTGGCCACCCGCTACGCCGGCGAGCCGCTCGACCGTTGGCGGGGTGACCTGCGGCGGGTCGCCGGGCTCACCGCGGCCGTCGCCGCCACCCTGGGCGACCTGCACGACATGGGCGTGGTCCACGGTCGCCTCGACGGCAGCCACGTCCTCGTCGGGTCCGACGGGCGGCCGCGCCTCTGCGGCTTCGCCCCGCCCGGCGACCATGGGCCGGCCGACGACGTGCTGGCCCTCGGGCTGCTGGGTCTGGAGCTGGTCGAGCGGATGGTGCCCAGCGAGCCGCGGTGGCCGCTGTGGCGGCGTGGCGACGTCGCCGACCGGCGGGCCTTCCTGGAGGTGCTGCGGCAGGCGACCGACGACGAACCGGCCCG
>DATCLV010000504.1:0-9792 GCA_036563745.1 Acidimicrobiales bacterium
CCTCCGGGTCGGTCCGCTTCTTCGTGGCGTACTCGTCGACGTACTCCTGGCCCGACAGGGCCCGGATCTCGTACATCAGCTCGTCGGTGATCTGCCGGAGCAGCAGGCGCTGGTCGCCGTGGCCGCCGTTGCCGCCCGGCCCGCCGTCGCCCGACCGGTGGCGGTCGACGCGGATCGGCCGGCCGATGCGGACCGCCGCCGGCTCGAAGAGCCGGGGCAGCTTGGCGTCGGGCGGCATGATCCTCCGCGTCCCCAGCAGGCCCACCGGCACCAGCGGTGCCCCGGTGCGCAGGGCCAGCCGGGCCGGGCCGGTGTGGCCCTTGTGGAGCTTGCCGTCGCGGCTGCGGGTGCCCTCGGGGTAGATGCCGAACAGCTCGCCCCGCCCGAGCACCTCGGCAGCGAGGTCGAGCGCCCGCTCCCCCGCCTTACCGCCCGACCGGTCGATGGGGATCATGCCCAACGCCGGGAACAGGGTGCGGGTCTTCCAGTCGTCGAGGTACTCGGCCTTGCCGACGAACGTGATGCGCCGGGGCAGCGCCGAGGGCAGCACGAACGAGTCGAGCACCGACGTGTGGTTGGGGCACAGGATGGCCGGGCCCTCCTCGGGCAGGTGCTCGAGGCCCTCGGTCCGGATGCGCCACGCGAACCGGCACGCCGGCACGACGACGACCCGCGCCGCGGGGTACAGCCACCCGTACTGGCGCCTGGTCGTGTCGGCCACGCCCCCGATTGTGACAGGCGAGGCCGCCGCGCGCGGCGGACTCGACCGCTTGGGGCGGCGGCGGGGCGGTCGGAACGGGTTGCAGCCGAGGCCGCCGCGCGCGGCGGACGCTCGTCAGAGCAGCACGCCGAGGAGGGCGGCGCTGGCCGCCACGCCGAGGCCCTTCGACACCGCCTCGTCGATCGCGGCGATCGCCCCGGGGGTGTCGAGGTCGGCGTCGAGGGCGGCCCGGACGGCGTCGATCCCGCCCTCGCCCGGCCCGGCCGCCTCCCAGCGGGCCAGGCGCTCGGCGGCCTCGGGCATCAGCGACTCGTCCCACTCCCAGCTGTCCCGGTAGTGGTGCCGGAGCACGGCCAGCCGGATGGCCCGCGGGTCCCACTCCTTGCGGAGCTCCGAGACGAACACCAGGTTGCCCAGCGACTTCGACATCTTCTCGCCGTCCATCCGGACCATCGCCTGGTGCATCCAGTGGCGGACGAACGGCTCGCCGGTGGCGGCCTCCGACTGCGCGGCCTCGCACTCGTGGTGGGGGAAGACGAGGTCGCAGCCGCCGCCGTGGAGGTCGATCGTGGTGCCCAGCTCACGCAGGGCCAGCGCCGAGCACTCGATGTGCCAGCCCGGCCGGCCCGGTCCCCACAGCGACTCCCACGACGGCTCGTCGGGCGCCGAGGGCTGCCAGAGGACGAAGTCGAGCGGGTCGTCCTTGTGCGGGTCGTCGGGGTTGCCGCCCCGCTCGGCCGCCAGGACCAGCATCTCCTCGCGCGACAGGTGGCTGATCTCGCCGAAGCGCTCCCACTTCGACACGTCGAAGTAGACGGCGCCGCCCGAGGCGTAGGCGTAGCCCCGGTCGAGGACCATGCCGATGAACCCGCGGATGTCGGCGATCGCCGAGGTGGCCCGGGGCTCCGACCACGACGGCAGCACGTCGAGCGCCCGCATGTCGTCGTCGAAGCGGGTGGTCTCCTGCGCGGCCAGGTCGAGGTAGTGGACGCCGAGCTCGCGGGCCTTGCGGAGGATGTCGTCGTCGACGTCGGTCACGTTGCGCACGCAGCGGGTCTCGTGGCCGAGGTCGCGCAGGCGCCGCTGGAGCACGTCGTAGGTGAGGTAGGTGGCGGCGTGACCCAGGTGGGTGGCGTCGTACGGCGTGATGCCGCACGTGTACATGGTGACGACCGGCCCGGGGGTGAACGGCACGACCTCCCGGCGGGCCGTGTCGTACAACCGCATCGACGCCATCTACTTGGCCGGCTTGGGGGGAGGCGACGTGGTCTCCGCCTCCTTGCCCGCCCCGTCGGGCGGTTGGGCGGCGGCGTTCCCGGCGGCCGCCCGCTTCTTCACCGGCTGCTCGGGGACGCCGGTGAACTTCACGGCGACCCGGGTGCGGTAGTGCATGTTGAGCTGCAGCAGCACGGCGGTGAACGACTCGATCGGCGTGGCCATGGCGAGCTCGCCGGCGTCGAGGGGCCGCATGTTGGGGATCTTGGCGACGATCTCGCTGGTCACCTCACCCGCGTGGGGGTAGTCGGAGCAGATGAGCACGTCGCTCTCGATGGGCTCGTTGAGGTCGCCCAGCTCCTTGGCGGGCACGTGGTGCAGGGCGGCCGCCACCATGCAGTCGGGCACGGCGGCCTGGACGCTCGCCGCCACCGACCCGCGGGGCGGGACCAGCGGCTGGAACTCCTTGCCGATCCGGGTCAGGGCGTTGGCCATGGAGATCACGACCTTGCCCCGCAGCTTGTCGCCGACCGAGTCGGCGGTCTGCGTGGCGCCGTCCCACGGCGTGGCCAGCACGACCACGTCGGCGTCGGCCGCGCCGGCGTTGTCGGTGGCGCCGATGTGGAGCTTGCGGTCGCTCCAGCGCTCCAGCAGGTTGTCGACGGCCTCCATGGCCCGGTACTTCGACCGGGAGCCGACGACGACATCGAAGCCCACGGACGCCAGCCGCGCCGCCAGAGCACTGCCGGCCGGCCCCGTTCCACCCAGGATCCCAATGCGCACGGCGACACCGTAGGGGCGCGCCCGCTCCGGTACCAACCCGCTACCAAGCGTGGTGGCGTCGGGTTCCGGTGTCGACGTCGGGAGGTGGTGGGGGCTCGGCCGGGCAGTGCTCCGCTCTCGGACCGGACCTGGCGCGCCTCGCGGCGGCTCAGCGCGGGCACGCCGGGTCGACGGTCGGGAAGGGGTTCACCGCGGCGCCGCCGCCGGGATGGATCTCGAAGTGCAGGTGTGGGGCCGTGCCGGCCGCGTTGCCGCTGTTGCCGACGTAGCCGATGACCGCGCCCTGCGGCACCCAGCCCGCGCCCACGTTCTCGTACCCCGAGAGGTGGGCGCCGTAGTACATGTTGCCGTCGTCCCCGTAGAGGAACCAGGCGCGGCCGCCCAGGCTCACCTCACGGTGCTCGACGCGGCCGCCCACGGGGGCGACCGTCGGCGTGCCGTAGGCCGCCATCATGTCGGTGCCCTTGTGGCCGCGGCCGCCCGAGCGGGCGAAGCCCCAGCTGTCGACGAAGTTGAGCCCGCCGCCCTGCACCGGGCAGAGGAACGCCACCGTCGGGGGCGGCGGAGGCGGCGGGGCCGTGGTGGGTGGCGGAGGCGGCGGAGCCGTCGTGGTGGTGGTCGGCGGAGCCGTCGTCGTGGTCGTCGGCGGCGCCGTGGTGGTGGTCGTGGTCGTGATCTGCGGTCGGTCGCTCGCCCGGGCGGCGGCGGCGATCGCGGAGCTCATGCCGGCGTGCTCCGACAGGAGGGCGTACGGCGACCGGCCGTCGTCGATCGCCCGCCTCGTCGACGAGACCGTCTCGAGGTCGAGCCCGCGGGCCGCCGTGAGCGACGGATCCGTCGCTCCGGGGGTCGACCCGATCACGTTGATTGCCCCAGCGAGGACGCCCGCCGCGGCGAGTGGGATCAGCTTCACTCGGCGCATGGGCGAGAGACCCTATCTCAGTTCCATGACGAGTGTTACAAATCCGTGTCGCAGATCACGCCGCGCGGCGTTTCGGGGCGCGGCTCGGCGGGAAGTGTGGAGGGCCCGTTTTCGCTGGTCGGACGCCGGACGCGCGCCGGAAGGCGCGATTCCGCCCGGTTTTCGGGGGTTTTTCGGCGGGTGACCCTCGTCAGGCGTCGGCAGCGCCCGCGGCGCCGGGGGCGTCCGGGGCGACGAGCGCGAGGAGACGGGGGCCCGAGCGGGTGATCTCGTCGGCGAGGAGCTTCTCGATGATCGGGCCGCCGAGCGCACCGCCGTAGTGCATCCGCATCCGCAGGAGGCTCGTGGGCCGACCGTCCTCGTCGTCGAGCGGCTCGACGTCGGCCTGCAGCGCCCAGACCGAGTGGTCGCGCCCGTCGTGCTCGAAGCGCTCGAACCGGACCGACAGCGGCGGCTGGTGGAGCACCCGCACCATCCGCAGCCGCTTCGACCGGGCGAAGGGGCCCATCTGGCCGCGCAGGTCGACCGACCAGGCCGGCCCGCGGTCCTCCGGATGCGGCTCCGCCGGCACCGCGACGGGCACGATGTCGAGCCAGGCCGGGTAGCGGGCCAGGTCGCCGACCCAGGTGAACAGTTCCTCCACGCCGCAGGGCGCCACGAGCTCGGCGGTCACATCCACGTCACGATCGTCGCGCGGACCCCGCTCCCCGTCCGAAATTGCGTCGATCAAGCCGACATCTGCGGCCCGACGAACGCAATGTGCCCCGGGGGTCACGCCAGGGCGTCGGGCTGGATGGCGAGGAGCGTGCCCTCACCCACGGTGACCGCCGCCACCTGGTGCTCGAACTCGTTGCTGACCCCGCGGCTCGTGCCCGGGCCCAGGTCCTCGCCCTCCAGCGGGAAGCGAAGGCCGACCGTCGTGACGCGCCGGGCGACGCCGTGCACGGGCAGGAGCGAGACGAGCTGGCCGCGCCGGCCGCGCAGCACGTGGTCGCCCCGCCCGCCCCGGATCACCGTCACCCGCGCCGCCCCGAAGCGGGCTTCGATCGCAATGCCTCCGTAACGTTCGTGCGCGAGCTGCAACACGTTGCCGACGACGTGGTCGAACCGGCCGCCCGTCCCGCCGACCACCACCACCCGCGCCGGCGCCAGGCGGGCGGCGTGGTCCAGCGCCAGCTCGAGGTCGGTCTGGTCCTTCGCCACCGGGTGCCGCTCCACGGGCGTGCCGGTGTGCCGGGCGGCGGCGAGCCCGAGCTCGCTCACCGAGTCGAGGTCGCCGACCACCAGGTCGACCCGCAGACCGAGGCCCTGGGCGTAGTCGAGGCCGGAGTCGGCGGCGATGACGAACCGGTCGTCGGGCAGGTCGACGGCGGCGCGGGGCGACGGCGGGTCGCCGCCGGCGACCACCACCACCGTGAGGCCGGAACCGCCTGCTGCGGAGCGCGTGTCGGGCAAGCCGTCAGTGTTACCGCACCGCGCCCGGTCACGGGGACGGAACCGCGGGCAAGGCCGGCGTGAAGTCGAGGGCGACCGACGGCTCGTTGCCGGCGATCGTGTCGTCGGGCCACCTGGCCGTGGCGCGGTGCTCGACGCCGTCCAGGGTCAGCACCACCTCGACGGTGTACATCCCCGGCTCGACGGGTGCGCCGACCCCGCCCACCGCGGCGAGGGCGTCCAGACCGGTCTGGGCGGGTGCCGTCCAGGACACGTGGCCCTCGGGGCACCCGAGCATCGCCCGGTCGGGCAGCGGGAAGGTGTGCGACCGGCCGTCGGCCGCCCGGAGCGTGACGCTCGCCGACGCGGCGGCCGGGGTCGTGGCCAGGTGGGCGACCTCGAGCTCGACGCCGTAGCTGTCGACCCGGCCGTCGTGGTCGGCCGGCAGGGCCAGCCGGGCCGTGGGCGCCGCGGACGGGCCGTCCCCCGTGGTGGTCCAGCGGAAGGCGTAGAAGACGTCGCCGTCACCCCAGCCCGACAGGAACACGTCGTAGTCGCCGGCGGGCCCGGCCGGGCGCAGGACGTGACGGCCCCGGCCGTCGGGCACCAGCTCGACGACCTCCGACCGCCCGCACTCGTCGCCGGCGGGTCGCAGCTCGGCGGTGAACGTCCAGTCCTCGAGGGCGAAGTCGACCTGCACCTCGCTGGCCGCGCCCACGTCGGGCAGCGATGCGGGCGGCACCCCGTCGGCGCACACCGTTCCGTAGCAGTAGGTGACGGCGTCGAGCTCGAGCGACCGGTCGCCGGCCGTCACCCGGACCCGCGGCGGGCCGCCGTCGTCCGGGGGTGGCGGCGCCTCGCCCGGGACGGGCATCCCGTCCTCGACCTCGTGGCCGCCGCGGCCGTCCCGGCCCTCGCGGCCGGCGCCGCCCTCGTCGCCCACCATGGTGGGGTCGTCGCGGCCGTCCCGGCCGTCGCCGTCGTCGCCCAACCGCGTGGCGGTGAACGCCGCGGCGAGCCCGACCACGGCGGCGGCCACCCCCGTCACCAGCCGGGTGCGGCGCCGGCGGCGCTCGACCCGGTGGCGCCCGGCGGCCACGTCGGCGTCGGGGTCGGGGGCCAGGGCCGGGTCGTGGGCGGCGGCGTGCAGGCCCCGACGCAGCCGGTCATCCAGGGACATCGACGTCCACCTCCTTCTCCCACCCCTCGCGCCCGCCGAGCAGCTCGGCCAGCCGGGCGCGGGCCCGGTGCAGGTGCACGCCGGCGGTGGCGGGCTTGCAGCCGAGGAGCTCGGCCACCTCGGCGACGGGTCGGTCCTCGTAGTAGTGGAGGACGACGGCCGCCCGCTGCGCCGGGCTGAGCCGGCGGAGGGCGGCGAGCAGCTCGGGGTCGCCCCCGGCCACGTCGGCGCCGGGGGCGCCGGCCGTGCCGGCCGTGCCGGCTGCTCCGGCCGGCGACGGGGACGGGTCGGCGGAGGCCAGGTCGGCGGGGAGGTCGGTCTCGGCCCACCGTCGCCGGGCCCGGCGCACGCGCACCGCCCGGCGGATCGCCACGCGCCGGAGCCACGCCCCCGGCTTGTCGTAGCCCCGGACCTTGCGCCAGTGCCGGTGCAGCTCGGCGAAGGCGTCCTGGGCCACCTCCCGGGCGGTCTCCCGGTCGCCGGTGACGAGGTAGGCGGTGCGCACGATGGCGTCGTGCTCCGCCCGGAACACCGTCTCGTAGTCGTCCATCCCCCTCCCCCACAGCCCGGCGACGCCCCGGAGATTTACAGGCCCGGGGTTGTAGACAGTGTCTACAACCTGTAGACACTGTCTACATGGAACTCTCCGACGCCACCCTCAACCTTGCGGGCATCCTCCTGCTCAGCCTCGTGACCGTCGAGTCCGGCGGCGCGTTCATGTTCCGGGTCGTGCGGGGGCAGCAGCCGGCCACCGCCCTGCAGACGTCGTTCTTCCGGGCCGGGCACGCCCACGCCGGCGTCCTGCTGATCCTCTCGCTGGTGCTCCAGCTCTACGTCGACGCCACCGACCTCTCCGGTGCCGTCGAGTGGATCGCCCGCACCGGCGTGCCGATCGCCGCCCTCCTGATGCCCGGCGGGTTCTTCCTCTCGGTCATCCGCCCGGGCACCGAGCGTCCCAACCGGCTCGTGCTGATGATCCCGGCGGGCGCGGTGTTCCTCGCCGCCGGCCTGGTCGCCACCGGCGTCGGGCTGCTGACCGCCTGATGGCCCCGACCGCCCCGCCCCGTGACCGCCTGCTCCGGGCCGCCCGCCAGGTCGTCGCCCGCGACGGCCTGGCGGGCCTCACGCTCCGGGCCATCGCCCGCGAGGCCGGGGTGTCCCACGGGGCCCCGCTCCGCCACTTCCCCACCCTCGCCTCCCTGCTGGCGGCGCTGGCCGCCCAGGGGTTCGGCGAGCTGGTGGACGCCGTGGCCGCGGCCGTCGACGGAGTGGACGACCCCCGCGACCGCATCGCCGCCGCCGGCCACGGCTACGTCCGGTTCGCCCTCGACGAACCCGGCGTGTACGCCGTCATGTTCCGGGCCGACCTCGTCGACACCGCCGACCCCGCCTACGTCGAGGCCGGGCTCGCGTCGTTCGCGCAGCTCGCCGACCTGGTGGCCGACGCCCAGGCCGCCGGCTGGCAGGCCGACGTCCCCCGCGACCGGCTCACGACCGTCCTGTGGGCCAACGTCCACGGCCTCGCCGACCTGTGGCTCCACGGCGCGCCCCAGGGCATCCTCGGCGAGGATGCCCTGGACGACCTGCTGGCCCTGTCGACCGGCCTCGCCACCGGCGGCCGGCCCCCACGCCGGTAGCGCTGCGCCGGGGCGGGCCGGCACGATGCGCAGCCGCCGCGCGCACGGACGGGCCCGATGCGGCGGGGAGGCGGCGGGACGACGGCGCCCCTACAGGTCGGCGGCGGGGCGGATCACCCGTTCGGCGAACTCGCCGAGCACGTCGTCGATGGCGGCCGGGTCGTAGGTGAACGGGGCGATCATCATGCGGCGCACGCCCATCGCCGCGTAGCGCTCGACGGCCGCCAGTGGGTCGGGGCCGCCGAGGCCCAGGCCGCTGGCGGTGATCTCGATGGCGTCCGGGTCGCGCCCGGCCTCCTCGGCCGACCGCCGCACCAGGTCGATCAGCACCTGCAGCTCGTCGTCGTCGACGCCGGCCGGGAAGTAGCCGTCGCCCAGGCGCCCGGCCCGGCGGGCCGCGGCCCGGCTGTGACCGCCCACCACGATCGGCACCGTGCCGTTGACCGGCCGGGGCTGCACGTACACGTCGGCGAACTGCGTGAGCTCGCCTTCGTAGCTCGCCGGCTGCTCGCCCCACGCGGCCCGCAGCGCGCCGATGTGGTCGTCGAGGCGGCGGCCGCGGTCCTCGAACGGGATGTCCAGCGCCGTGAACTCCTCCTGCAGCCAACCGGCGCCCACGCCGAGGATCACCCGGCCGCCCGACAGCACGTCGAGCGTGGCGACCTGCTTGGCCAGCACCAGCGGGTTGCGCTGCGGGACGATGAGGATGCCGGTGGCGAGCCGGAGCGTCGTCGTGGTGGCCGCCAGGTGGGTCAGCCAGATGAGCGGGTCGGGGATCGGGCTGTCCTCCGGCCCCGGCATCCGACCCGACGACGAGTACGGGTACCGCGACTCGTAGCCCTTGGGCACGACCACGTGCTCGACCGTCCACAGGGAGTCGAGGCCGGCGGCCTCGGCCGCCGCTCCCAGCTTCGTCGCCGCCTCGGCGGAGAACCCGTAGGGCCCCGTGTTGGCGAACGCCATCCCGAACTTCATGCCGGTCACTTCAGCAGGTCCTTTGCGATGTGGGTGATCTGGATCTCGTCGGTGCCGGCGTAGATCTGCAGCACCTTGGCGTCGCGAGCGAGCTGCTCGACCTGGAACTCGCTCATGTAGCCGTTGCCGCCGAAGAGCTGCACGGCCTCCATCGCGACCTCGACCGCGGCCCGGGCCGAGTAGAGCTTCATCGCCGACGCCTCCGCGAGGGTCAGCTCCTTGCCGGCGGCGCTGGTCTCGATGAAGCGGAACACGAGGTTCTCGACGTTGAGCCGTGCCACCTCCATCCGGGCGAGCTTGTCCTGGATGAGCTGGAACTCGCCGATCGGCTGGCCGAACTGCACCCGGTTCTTGGCGTAGTCGACCGACAGCTCCAGGCACTGGGAGATGATGCCGAGGGCCATGGCGGCGACGCCGGAGCGCTCCATGCTGAAGGTCGCCTTGGCGGCGGTGCGGCCGCCGGCGGGGACCTCCTCGGTCTCGCCGATCAGCCGGTCGCGCCCCACCCGCACGTCGGTGAGGAACAGCTCGCCGGTGGGCGAGCTGTGCAGGCCCATCTTCTTGAGCGGCTTGGACTGCTCGAGCCCCGGGGTCCCCTTGTCGAGGACGAAGCTGAGCATCTTCCGGTCCTCGGGCGGGTTGCCCTCGTCGAGCTTGCAGATGAAGACGATGGTGTCGGCGTAGGGGCCGTTGGTGATGAAGGTCTTCGAGCCGTTGAGCACGTACTCGTCGCCGTCGCGGCGGGCGGTCGACCTCATCGACCCGAAGGCGTCCGACCCGGAGCCGGGCTCGGTGATCGCCCAGGCGCCGATCTTCTCCATGGTGAGGAGCGGCAGCGCCCACCGCTCCTTCTGGGCGCGGGTGCCGCGGCTCATGATCGCCGAGGCGGTGAGCCCCATCGAGACGCCCATGGCGGTGACCATCC
>DATCLV010000520.1:0-8492 GCA_036563745.1 Acidimicrobiales bacterium
GCTGGGTGGTGTCGTCGGCAGCCGGTGCCTCGACCTCGCCCGGGTCGAGGACGAAGTACAGCCCGGCCACCACGCCCGCCACCGCGACGACCGCCAGCAGGGCCACGAACACCGTCCCGCGCCCGCGGCGGCGCGGCGGCGGGGGCGACGGCAGGTGCCGCGGCCCGAGCTCGGGACGCTCGGCGTGCGGGGGCGGTGCCGGCCGGCGGGCGCCGGGCACGTGCCCGCCCGGCACGCCGGGGCCGCGACCGTCACCGATCCGGGGGCTGGTGGGCGGGGGCTGGTGGTCGGTGTCGGTGCCGGTGTCGGTCAGCAGGTCGTCGTCGGCGGCCGTCGCCTGCGCGAGCGCCTCGGTCGGGTTGAGGATCCCGTCGTCGCCGTCGGCCACCCGCGGCGACCAGCGGGTCCCGGTCCAGTAGCGGTAGTCGTGCCGCCCGGTCGGATCGGTGTACCAGCCCGGAGTCGCAGTCGTCTCCACCCACACCTCCCTGCCTGTCCCATGCTGTCCCACCAAAGAGCATGCCCGCAGAACTACGCAGCGAGGCGCCTCCGACACCAGAGCTTGTCACACGGCAGGCAAGCGCGGCCCTCCGGAGCCGGCGCCGGCACGGTGACGACGGGCCGGGTCGACGGAGGACGACGGGGCCGGGACGACCGCGGTGTCAGGCCACGATCTCGCCGGCGATGCAGGTGACCGTGCCGCCGCCCACCCAGATGGTGCCGGCGTCGTCGACGGTCACCTCCACCCGGCCGTCGCGACCGAGCGCGGTGCCCTGCCGGGCGACGTAGGGCGCGGTCACCCGGCCGGTCGCCAGCAGCCACGAGGCGAGCGAGGCGTTGAGGCTGCCGGTCACCGGGTCCTCGGCGACGGTGCCGCCGCCGTCCTTGGGGAAGAAGCCCCGGACCTCGACGGCCGGGTCGCCCGGACCACCAGCCGGGTGGAGGGCGACGACGCCGATCTTTCGGTCCGACGGGGCCGGACGGACGGCGAGCACCTCGTCCACGCTCCCCAGCAGCACACCCACCCAGCCGGGGCCGTTGTCGACCCAGGCGGCGTCGACGACGGCCTCCCGCTCGACGCCGAGGAGCCCCGCCACCTCCACCAGCTCGTCCTCGTCGACCGGCCCCTCCCGCAGCAGGGGCGGCGCCGCGAAGGCGAGGCTCCCGCCCGCCCCGCGGCGGATCGGCACCAGCCCGACCGCGCACTCCTGCACGGTGATCTCCGGGTCCTGCGGCCGACCCCCGGCCGCGGTCCAGGCGTGGCAGGTGCCGAGGGTGGGGTGCCCGGCGAACGGCAGCTCGCCGCCCGGGGTGAAGATGCGCACCCGGTAGTCGGCCCGTTCGTCGGTGGGCGCCACCACGAACGTCGTCTCCGACAGGTTCGTCCAGTGGGCGATCCGGAGCATCTCGTCGTCGTCGAGGCCGTCACCGTCGAGGACCACGGCCACCGGGTTCCCCCGGTAGGGCGTGGTGGTGAACACGTCGACCTGCTGGAAGGGACGAGGGCGCGGCACCCGACGAGTCTGCCAGGATGACCGGCGGCGGCGGACGGGAGCGCGGAGGGAGGCACGGTGGCGACGGTCGTCGATGCGGCGTCGGAGGACCGGCGCGAGCTCGCCACCACGGTCGGGGTGACGGCGGCGGCGTGGCTGGTGTTCTCCTCGGCGTGGCCGCTGCTCCCGGTGCGCTGGTTCGTCACGCTCGTGCACGAGGCCGGGCACGCGGTGGCGGCCACGCTGCTGGGCGGCGACGTGGCGAGCGTGACCGTCAACCGCCACGGGGGCGGCCTGACCACGTGGTCGTACCGGGGCGACCTCCCCACGAGCACCACCGTGCTGGTGGCGTCGGCCGGCTACCTGGGCGCCGCCGTGGTGGGCGGGGTGATGATCGAGCTGGCGTCGCGGCTGCGGAGCGGGCGGGCCGCGGCGGCGGTGCTGGGCGGGCTGGTGGCGGCCATCGGGCTGGCGTGGGTGCCGTGGCGGTTCGACGGCGGTGGCGCGTTCGGCCAGGTGTCGGGGTCGTCGTCGGGCGACGGCCGGTTCTCGACGGTGTTCTGGATCGTCGCGGCCCTGGTCCTGCTGGGCCTGGCCGTGCAGCCGTCGGAGCGGCTGCGGCGGGTCACGGTGGTGGCGCTGGCGACCTCGCTGTGCCTGGCGAGCATCGACGACCTGCGCCAGGTGCTCGACATCTCCAGCCGGGGCGGCCACTCGGACGCGGCCGCCGCGGCCGACGTGACGCCGCTGTCGTCGTGGATGTGGTCGGCGCTGTGGCTGATCGGCGGCCTGGCCGCATGCGGGGCGGGCCTGTGGTCGGCGCTGGCCCGCGACCGCGACCGCGAGCCCTGACCTCTCGCCCAGGCCCGAGTCGACGGACCCGGCCGGGCCTCAGCCCGTCGACTCGGGCGTGGGCGCCGGGGGCGTCGGGGTCGACGAGGTCGACGACCGCCGGTGGGCGCGGGCCCGGTCCTCGAGGGCGATCGCGAAGTTCCGCCAGGCGCCGCTGATCCGGCGGCAGGCATCGGCCACCTCGTAAACCCGGCTGATCGGGAGGCTGTGCACGAACCGCTGCCAGTCGCTGTCCTCCACCCGGTGCTGCTCGAACCAGGTGGCGAAGTCGACGGCACCTGTCCCGCCCGGGGCGAAGCCGGTGACCCGGAGCACGGCCGGCTCCCGGCCGTCCTGCTCCCCGGCGTCGACGTCACCCTCGGGCCGCGCCTCGACCGTGAGCGCGGGGGTCCCCGCCTCGTCGGCGTCGCCGGCCTCCCGGCGCTTCCGACCCCGCCGCGGGCGGGTGATCAGCTCGCTGAGCCCGCGGCTGAGCCGCTGGCGCACGTCGCGCACGGTGGCCTGGGAGGCACCGGTGCGGGCGGCGATGGCCCGCGTCGACGCCTCGGGGTCGGACCGCAGGGCCTCGGCGACCCGGCGCCGGACCTCGCTGGGATCGATGGGCCGCAGCCGCCCGTCACGCCCGAGGCGGGCGCGTGACTGCGCAGAATCCTCGGTTGCGCGGGCGCGCAACCGCCCCACCGTCTTGGGTGAGAGGCCGCTGACCTCGGCGATGCGGCGGTCCGACCAGTCGGGCACCAGCCGGAGGACGTGCAGCGCCGCCGCCTCGCGCTCGGCCAGCGTGAGCGGCTTGCCGTGGGTGACGTTGCTGCGCACCGCCTCGACGTGGGCCGCCACCTCGTCGCCGTCGAACAGCAGCGCCCGGATGGTCTCCCGGCCCAGCGACCGGGCCGCGTGCACGCGGTGGACACCGTCGATCACGCGCATCGTCGCCCGGTGGACGACGATCGGCGGGACCTGGTCGATCACCTCGGCCAGGGCGGCGACGTGGCGGCTGTCGCAGAGCTCCGTGCGGGGTGACAACCCGAACCGGAGACGCGCGATCCGAACGTCCTCCACTCGCTGACCCTGCATGCAGTCCTCCGCCTCCGCCGACACGTGGGCTGGACATTTCAGCATGTCGCGCCCCCGCCATGCAGCGTCAAACCAACCTTACATTGTAAAGATCGTCACCCTCCCATTGCCGCTAACAACGGCAGTGTCAAGAGGGGCAAAGCGCGCCGGATCGGTACGCAGAGGGGGCTTGACGCCGCGCACGGTGAATGCGACCGTCTGCACCACACCGCAACCGCTCAGCGGGCACCGACGACCGTCGGGCGACCCGAAGAGCGTTCCGCAGCAGATTTAGCCAAATGAGCCCTCGCCGAATGCGACCTCGGAGATCGCCGCTGTCATGAACAATGACTATGAAGCTTATTGCCTGGCCGATCCCCTGTTCTATGAGGCACCGGCCGGCGACGACGCGGCGGACTCCTACGCCATCGGCCGGCGCCCCGCCCCGCACCTGTGGGTGAAGGCCGACCAGGGCGACTGGGTGGCGCTCTCCCCCGAGGACCACGAGCTGCCGAGCCAGGGCTGGAAGGTCCACGTGTCCGGCCGGCTCGACAACGCCGAGCGGATCCTCGCCACGGTCTGGGACTACTGCGTCCGCCGGCACGTCCCCTTCAAGTTCCTCCGCAGCGCCCGGGTGGTGCTGGCCCGGAACGCCAAGTACGCCGGCCGGGGCGGCAGCGGGAAGCTCGTCACGATCTACCCCCGTGACGAGGACGAGCTCCGGCTCGTGTGCACCGATCTCGACGCCGCCCTGGCCGGTGAGACCGGGCCCTACATCCTGAGCGACCTCCGCTGGGGCGCCGGCCCGGTCCACGTCCGCTACGGCGGCTTCACGCCCCGCCACTGCCTCGACGAGCACGGCGAGCGGGTGCTGGCCATCGAGGACGCCGACGGCCGGCTGGTCCCGGACCGGCGGGGACCGGTGTTCTCGGTGCCGGCGTGGGTCCCGCTCCCCGCCTGCCTCGAGCCCCACCTGGCGGCCCGCAACGCCACCACCCTGGCCGACCTGCCCTACGTCATCGAGCAGGCCCTCCACTTCTCCAACGGCGGCGGCGTCTACCTCGGCCACGCCGTCGACCGGCCCGAGGAGAAGCTGGTGCTCAAGGAGGCCCGGCCCCATGCCGGGCTGTCCGGCGACGGCACCGACGCCGTCACCCGCCTGCGGCGCGAGCGCGACGCCCTCCGGCGGCTCGACGGCGTCGCCGGCGTGCCCCGCCTCGTCGACCACCTGACGGTGGGCGAGCACGAGTTCCTGGTCATGGAGCACGTCGAGGGCACGTCGCTCAACGCCGAGCTCGCCCGCCGCTGCCCGCTCCTCGGCAAGGACCTCCCCACCCCCGAGGCGATGGCCGCCTACGCGGCGTGGGCCCAAGGGGTCCACGCCGCCGTCGCCGAGGTGGTCGCCGCCATCCACGACCGCGGCATCGTCTACGGCGACCTGCACATGTTCAACGTGCTGGTCCGGCCCGACGGGCGGGTCTGCCTGATCGACTTCGAGGTCGCCGCCGACGTCGGCGACGAGCGACGGCCCACGCTGGGCGCCGTCGGCTACGTCGCTCCCCGCGACCGCCACGGGTTCGACATCGACCGGTACGCGCTGGCCTGCCTGCAGCTGGCCCTGTTCGTGCCGCTCGAGCGGCTGATCGGGCTCGACCGCCGGAAGGCCGCCCACCTCGCCGACGTCGTCGCCGCGACGTTCCCGGTGCCCCGCGCCTGGCTCGACCGGGCCGTCGAGGTGATCACGGGGGCCGCTCCCCACGCCAGCGCCCCCGTCCCCGGGCACTGGCACCTCGCCGCCGACGACGGCGGATGGCCGCTCGCCAGGGCCGCGATCGCCGACGCGCTCCTGGCGAGCGCCAGCCCCGGGCGCCGCGACCGGCTCTTCCCCGGCGACATCCTCCAGTTCCGCACCGGCGGCCTCAACCTCGCCCACGGCGCCGCCGGGGTGCTCTACGCCCTCGACGTCACCGGCGCCGGCCGCCACCCCCACCTGGAGGAGTGGCTGGTCGACCGGCTGCACGACCCCGTGCCCGCCCCCGGCTCGGGCAGCGACCCGGAGGCCCGCCTCGGCCTCTACGACGGCGCCCACGGCGTCGCCCACGTGCTCGCCCACCTCGGCCACACCGAGGAGGCGGTCAAGGTCCTCGACGCCGCCCTCGACCGGCCCTGGCGCACCGGCGGGCCCGACCTGCACAGCGGCCTGGCCGGCATCGGCTGCAACCTCCTCCACCTGGGCACGGCGCTCGGCGACCCGGCGCTGCACGACGCCGCCTTCGAGGCCGTCGCCCTGGTGGCCGACCGGGTCGCCCGGGCCGCCGACGCGGCGGGCGACGGCCCGGCGCCCGACTTCCCCACCGCCGGGCTCATGCGGGGCGCCACCGGCCCGGCGCTGCTGTTCCTGCGGGCGCACGAGCACACCGGCGACCCGGCCCTGCTCGACCTCGCGGCCACGGCGCTGCGGCTCGACCTCCGCCGCTGCGTCACCCTCGACGACGGGCAGGTGCACGTCGACGAGGGCACCCGCACCCTCCCCTACCTGGCGCTCGGCAGCGGCGGCATCGCCCTCGTGGCCCGTCGGCTGCTGGCCCACCGGGACGACGAGGAGCTGGCCACCGCGGTCGACGGCATCCGGCAGGCGGCCCAGGCGCTGTTCTACGTGCAGCCGGGCCTGTTCAACGGCCGGGCCGGGATGCTGCTGGTCCTGGCCGACGACCGCCAGTGGGCCGCCGCCACGCCGGCGGCCGACCCGGCGGGCGCCCCGAGCCGGCCGGGCCCGTCGCCCCTCCCGGACCCCTCGCCGGAGGCGGCCGACCAGGTCCGCCGGCTCGGCTGGCACGCCCTCACCTACCGCGACGGGCTCGCCTTCCCCGGCGACCAGCTCCTGCGGCTCTCGATGGACCTCGCCACGGGCGGCGCCGGCGTGCTGCTGGCCCTCGGCGCGGCCCTCCACGATCGGCCCGTGCACCTGCCGTTCCTGGGGCCACCGGCCCCCGGCGCCGGCCCCGACGGTGCACCGGGCTCCCCGACCGACGAGCACAGGAAAGGAGGTGACGAACAATGACCCTTCTCGACCTTCAGGGCATGGAGACCTACGGCGGCGGTCACGGCGGCGGCCGTGGCGGCAGCGACCACAGCGGTCTCAGCCTGCTCATCTGCGGCGGCTCCGACAGCAGCCTCAGCCTGGTCATCTGCTGACCACCCTGACGAAGCACCCGCGTGGCGGTGACCGGTGAAGGCTCGATGTCACCGGTCACCGCACGCGGCCACCGCCCGTCCCATCCGTCCCCCGGGAGGCCCACCCCGTGCGTTCCAGCAACGAGAACCGCTCCCACCAGCGCCGCCGGTCCGGCGATCGCCTGCTGCGATCGGCCGTGCGCGGGGCCGGGTGGTGGCTGGTCCCGCTCGTGGTGGTCGCCGTCCTCGACGCCGCGGCGACGCTGGCGCTCCCCGCACTCCTCGGCCGCGCGGTCGACCAGTTGGTCACCACCACCGCCCGCTCTGGTGCACCCACCTGGTCGACCGCCGGGGGCACGCTGGCGGCGACGGCGGCCGTGGTGCTGTTCCTGGTGGTCGTCGACGTGGTCACCCAGCTCGTCGGCGGGTGGGGCACCGCCCGCACGACCGCCCGGCTCCGCACCGACCTCGCCCGGCACGTCCTCGCCGCCGGCCCCTCCCTCGCCCCGGCCACCGCCGAGGGTGACCTGGTCACCCGCCTGGTCAGCGGCACCGCCACCGCCGCCCGGGCCGTGGTCATCCTCGGCGGGCTCGCCGCCGCCGTGCTCCCGCCGGCCGGCGCCGTGGTGGCGCTGGCCCTGGTCGACCCGTGGCTGGCGGCCACGTTCGTCGTCGGGATGGCGTCGGTGAGCGGCGTCGTGCGCACCTACCTGCGCCGCGCCCACGAGGCGAGCTCCGGCTACCTCGAGGCCCAGGGCGCGATCGCCGCCCGGCTGGTCGACGCGCTCGCCGGCGCCCGCACGATCGCCGCCGCCCGCACCACCGACGTCGAGGTGGAGCGGGTGCTGGCGCCGATCGGCGAGCTGCGCCGCCAGGGCCGGGCCGTCTGGCAGAACATCGCCCGGCTGGCCGTCCGCGGCGAGCCGGCGGTGCTGCTCACCCAAGTGGCGGTCGTCGCCGTGGCCGGTGCCCGCCTCTCGGCCGGCCACCTGACCCCGGGCGAGCTCCTCGCCGCCGGCCGCTACGCTGTGCTTGCCGCCGGGATCGGCAGCATCCTCGACGAGCTGGGCGCCCTCACCCGGGCCCGGGCCGCCGCCGAGCGCGTCGCCGAGGTGCTCGCCGCGCCGGCGCTCACCTACGGCACCGCCCCGCTGCCCGCCGGGCCCGGCCGGCTGGAGCTGCGCCACGTGACCGCCGGCGAGGCCGGCCCGGACGGCGCCCCGGTGCTCGACGACCTCGAGCTCGACGTGCCCGGCGGCAAGGTCGTGGCGCTGGTCGGCAGGTCGGGGGCCGGCAAGTCGCTGGTGGCGGCGCTGGCCGGGCGGCTCTGCGACCCGGCGGTGGGCACGGTGCTGCTCGACGGCGTGCCGCTGCGCGACCTCGACCGGGTCACGCTGCGGCGGGCCGTCGGCTACGCCTTCGAGCGCCCGGGGCTCCTCCAGGGCACCGTGGCCGAGGCGATCCGGTTCGGGGTCGACGTGCCACCGCCCGACCGGGTCCGGGACGCCAGCCGGGCCGCCCGGGCCTTCCGGTTCATCGCCCGGCTGCCCGAGGGGTACGCGTCGCTGCTCGCCGAGACCCCGCTGTCGGGCGGCGAGGTGCAACGGCTGGGGCTGGCCCGGGCGCTGGCCCACGACGCCCGGGTGCTGATCCTCGACGACGCCACGTCCAGCCTCGACACCGCCACCGAGGCGGAGATCGCCGTGTCGGTGACCACCCACCTGCAGGGCCGCACCCGCCTGGTCGTGACCCACCGCCGGGCGACCGCGGCCCGGGCCGATCTGGTGGCGTGGCTCGACGGCGGCCGCATCCGGGCCTGCGCCCCGCACCGCGACCTGTGGGCCTACCCCGAGTACCGGGCGCTGTTCCGGCCGGACCCGGTCCCCGCCCCGGACGCGATCCCGGTCACCACCCCGGCCC
>DATCLV010000284.1:0-3591 GCA_036563745.1 Acidimicrobiales bacterium
CCACGCCTACGTGCAGGCCTTCCCCACCGAGCGCCGGGCGTTCGAGGCCTACGCGGCGACGTTCCCGGAGCGGACGACGTTCCTGGTCGACACCTACGACACCCTCGACGGCGTCGACCACGCCATCGCGGTGATCCGGCACCTCGGGCTGGTCCACAACGTCGGGGTCCGGCTCGACAGCGGCGACCTCGCCGGGCTCGCCCGGGCCACCCGCGACCGCCTCGACGCCGCCGGGCTCCCCCACGTGCGCATCTTCGCCAGCGGCGGCCTCGACGAGCACGCCATCGACGAGCTGGTGCGGGCCGACGCCCCGGTCGACGCCGTCGGCGTGGGCACCAAGGTAGGCGTCGCCGACGACACCCCGTCCCTCGACACCGCCTACAAGCTGGTCAGCTACGAGGGTCGGCCGGTCCGCAAGCGGTCCCGCGGCAAGGCGACGATCCCGGGCGCGAAGCAGGTCTGGCGTCGGGCCGCGCCCGCCGACGACCTGATCGCGGGTCGGGACGAGGCGGCCGACGGGGCCGGGGACCTCGCCGGCGCCGAGCCGCTGCTCGTCCCGATGGTCGAAGGAGGGCGCCGGGTGACCGAGCGGCCGACCGTCACCGCGCTCCGCTCGCGCTTCGAGACCGACCTCGCCGCACTCCCGGCGACCGCGCGGGCGCTCCGGAAGCCGTGGCCGCTCACCGCCCGGTTCTCGCCGGGCCTCCTCGACCTCGCCGAGGCGGCCGACCGGGCCCACGACCAGGCCGAGCGGGCCGACCGGGCCGACCTGGCCGCCGGGGATGCCGCGCCTGCGCCGGAGGGGAGGCTCTCCGGCGGCCGCGGCGGGTAGGCGTCCGGGGACCGATCCGGGGCGATCTGGGACCCTCGGCCCTGCCCAAAGCAAGACAAACGTCAGATACTGGAAACATGCCGTTCTTCCGCTTCCTCCGCCGCAAGAGAGACCACGGCGACCCCGCGGGCCGGGCGCTGGCCGAGGACGCCGAGGCCTGGCTCAACGGGGAGCTGGCCGGTCGCCGGGTCGCCACCTGGCAGCTGCTCGCGCCGTGGCTGCTCGTCAACCGGCTCGCCCACGCCGATCCCGAGGTCGTCCGGGGCCTGGCCCGGGGTGAGGAACCGCAGAGCGGCCGGCCGGTGTTCGCCGGCTACCCCACCTGGGCGACCGCCGAGCGGCGCCTGGCCCGCCAGCTGGTGGTGCGCCACGGCGGCTGCTGCGAGGAGATCCGCGCCTACCAGCGGGACGTGCTGGTGCCGCTGGAGCTCCGGCTCATCGAGGAAGGCCGGCGGGCACCGCTGACGCTCGACCAGGTCGCCGCCAAGGTCTCGGCCGCGATCACCGTGTGACCGTCCCGGTCACCGGCTCGCCGGGGCCGGCCGGCCCGACGGCTTGGTGGCGCGGACCAGCACCGAGGTGAAGCCGCCGGCGGCCTGGTGGCTGTCGGTGAGGTCGACGTCCACGAAGCCGGCGGCGGTGAGCAGGTCGCGGTAGCGGTCGCGGGTGACGGCGTTGGCGTGGCAGGCCGACCAGGAGGGGTCGTCGGCGCCGGGCGCCGGGCCGCCGTCGCCGCCGTGGGCGCCGTGGGCGTCAGCGTCGTCACCGTCGACGACGAGGTTGGCCACGAGGTCGGCGATCGCCAGGCGGCCGCCCGGGCGCAGGACGCGGTGGGCTTCGGCGAAGACGGCGGCCTTGTCGGCGGCGAGCGTGATGACGCAGTTCGACAGGACGACGTCGACGGCCGCGTCGGGCAGCGGGACGGCCTCGATGCGGCCCTCCAGGAACTCGACGTTGGTGACGCCCGCCTTCGCCTGGTTGGCGCGGGCCAGGGCGAGCATCTCGGGGGTCATGTCGAGGCCGTAGACGAAGCCGGTGGGCCCGACGCGGCGGGCGGAGAGCAGGACGTCGATCCCGCCTCCGGAGCCCAGGTCGAGGACGGTCTCGCCGGGGTGCAGGTCGGCGAGGGCGACGGGGTTCGCGCAGCCGATGCTGCCGGCGACCGCCTCGGCGGGCAGGAGGGCGAGCTCGGCGGCGTCGTAGCGGCCGGCGCCGACGGTGTCGGCCTCGCCGCAGTCCTCGACGACGGTCCGCCCGGCGGCGGCCCGGCGGGCGGCGGCGCCGTAGTGGTCGACCAGCGGGTCGCCGCCGGCGTGGGGGTGGTCGGTCATCGGTTGGCCTCTCCGTCGTCGGTGGGGTCGGCAGGTGCGCAGTCGGGTTCGTCGGTCTGCCAGGGGGCGGCGCAGGCCGCGGGCCGCGGGTCGTAGCGCGGCAGCCGGCCCATGACGACCTCCGCCGCGGAGGGGAACACGTCGAGGCAGCGCTGGTTGACTTGGTAGAGGCTGGCGGCGCCGCGGCGCTCGGCGTGGACGAAGCCGACCTCGGCCAGGAGCTTGAGGTGGTGCGACACGGTCGACTGGCCGACGTCGACCGCCTCGACGACCTCCCCGACCGTGAGCGGCCGGCCGGCGGTGGCGAGGGCGTGGAGGATCAGGACCCGGGTGGCGTCACCCAGCGCCCGGAACCAGCTCGCCCACACCTCGGCCGATGCTCGATCGACATCCATCGATCATCGATCATCGTCGATGATCGATGGATGTGCAAGCGACGGGTCACGTCGGGGTCGGGCCTGGACCCGGCGCGCTCGGTCGCCCGGCCGGGTTCGGGGGACACGGCCTACGAGCAGCAGGTGCCGGGCGTCGTGTCGCCGGGGGCGGTGGTGGTCGGGGTGACGACGAGGTCGGCGAACTGCTCGGTGTCGGCGTGCTTCACGTACCACTCCCACCGGGACCCGTCGGGCCCGTGGAGCCAGGTCTCGGTCTTGGCCGCGTAGCAGCACCGGGTGTCGTCGACGCCGGTGGTGGCCAACCCGGCGTCGGTGAGCCGCGCCTCGGCGGCGACGACCTCGTCCACGCGGTCGACCTCGACCCCGAGGTGGTTGATCGATCCGGGCTCGCCGCCGCCCTCGAACAGCACCAGCTTCAGCGGCGGCTCGGCGATCGCGAAGTTGGCGTAGCCCGGCCGCACCTTGGCCGGCTCGGTGGCGAACATCCGGGAGTAGAAGTCGACGGCCTCGTCGAGGTCGGCGACGTTGAGGGCGAGTTGGAGGCGCATGGAAGTCGTTCCTTGGTCCGTGGATCCTTCGGTGGTCCCGTCCAACGCTTCGACCAATGTCGATACGATGTTGGTCGATACGATAGCCACAAAGAATCGAGGACTGTCAATATGACAGCTGTGAAAGAGCTGATCCCCGTCACCGAGGCCTGCTGCCCCGCCATCGGTGACCGCGTCCTCGACGAACGCGAGGCCACCGAGCTGGCCACGATCCTCAAGGCCCTCGCCGACCCCGTTCGGCTCCGCCTCGTCAGCGCCATCGCCGCGTCCGACACGGGCGAGATCTGCGCCTGCGACCTCCCCGGCATCCTCGGCCGCTCCCAGCCGACCGTGAGCCACCACCTCAGCCAGCTCGTCCGCGCCGGGCTCCTCGACCGCGAGCAGCGCGGCAAGTGGGCCTGGTTCCGCCTGCGCCCCGACCGCTTCGCCGCCCTCCGCGCCGCCCTCGGCGTCCCCGCCCCGACGTGATCACCAGCTGAGGGCGG
>DATCLV010000036.1:0-1556 GCA_036563745.1 Acidimicrobiales bacterium
CCCGGGGTGGGCGTGGGAGCCTGGGTGGGTGACGAGGTTCCTCGTGCTGGTGTGGCTGGTGGGGATGTTGCCGGCGCTGTGGGTGATGCGGAAGCAGTGGATCGGCAAGCCGGGCGCGGGGATCCGGGGGCTGCTGTGGGCGATGGCGTGGCCGATCTGGATCCTCTTCTGGATGGCCGAGGACCTCTACGGCGACCGCGGCGACCGCCGCGACACCGGTGACCGCGGCGGGGAGGCCCGACGGCGTCGGTAGCCTCGTCATCGTGGGGGATGTGAGCACCCAGACCCAGGGCCCCGTCACGGCCTGTGCGCCGCTGACGCCGGACGAGGAGTGCGAGCTGCGGCAGTGGCTGCGCAGCGTCGGCGCCGACGAGAACGCGCTCGAGCTGGCCAACGGCGATCCGTCCCGCGTCGCCGTCGACGTCGCCCTCCGCCAGGGTGAGTGCCTGTCGGCCCGCCACATCGCCGAGCGGCACGGGGTCGAGCCGAAGCGGATCGCCAGCGTCTTCCAGATGGCGGGGGTCGCGGTGCCGGACGTCGACCACGTCCGCTTCACCGAGCACGACGCCGAGTTCGTCCACGTCGTGGAGGCCGCCGGTCTCCTCGACGCCGCCGACGGCCGCGCCCTGATGCGAGCCGTCGCCACCGCGCTCGACCGGGTCGCCGAGGCCGCTGTCGCCTTCTACGTGCAGGGCACCGAGGCCCGCCTGGAGAAGGAGCACGAGAAGCCCATCCCCTGGGCGATGGAGACCGCCCGCATGACGGCGCTGGCCGGGAAGCTCGGCGACGGCATGGGCCTCCTGTTCCGCCACCACCTCCGCCAGGCGATCGACCGGCAGCGGATCAGCCAGCAGCAGGTCACCAGCCGGGACGTGGCCCGGATGGCGGTCGGGTTCGTCGACCTCGTGGGGTCGACCGCGCTCGCCCAGACCCTCGACGTCGGCGAGCTGCGCAAGGTCGTCAGCACGTTCGAGTCCCGGGCCTTCGAGGTCGCCGTCGAGCACGGGGGCCGGGTCGTGAAGTTCATCGGCGACGAGATCATGGTCGCCACCATCGACCCCGCGGCCGCCTGCCGGCTGATGCTCGCCCTGGTCGACGAGTGCAGCATCGGTGGCCTCGAACCCCGGGGCGGCCTGGCCTACGGCGAGCTGCTGTTCCGGGGCGGCGACTACTACGGCCCCGAAGTGAACCTGGCGTCGCGCCTGGTCGACACGGCCGTGCCGGGCGAGGTGCTGGTCGACCGGTCGATCGTCGAGGCCGTGCGGGCGCTCGACCCCGACGCCGACAGCACCGGTCACGCCCTCGGCTGCCCGTCCCGCCTGGAGTTCGATCCGGGCGGCCGGCGGGTGCTGAAGGGCTTCGCCGACCCGGTCACGGTGTGGACCTTGCGTTGCGGGGGTGCGGCCGCGATCTGACCCCCGGCTGACCTTCGGCTGACGCCCCGCCATCAGCCACCCAGCGTGACCTGGACGAGCGCCTCCGTCATGGCCCAGGGTGGGGGTGTCGTCCGACCACCCAGCTGGGAGGTGTCGCCGTGACCGCACGCAGGATCATCG
>DATCLV010000285.1:0-3595 GCA_036563745.1 Acidimicrobiales bacterium
CGGCACCCCGCCCGCCGACGACGCCGAGCCCGCCGAGCCCGCCGAGCCCGCCGACGCAGCAGACACCGCCGACGAGACCACCGGCGAGCCGGGCGAGCCCGGCGGGCCGCGCTAGCCCAGGACGGGCACCACCGCGGGCGCCTCGGGCTCGTCCGGGCCCTCGCCGTCGGCACCCGCCTCCGGGGCACCCGGCAGCAGGTCCGCTTCCCCGGAGGTCTCCTCCAGCTCCCGGCCGTGGGTGTCCGGGAAGAAGCGGGCCGTCAGGACGATCGCGGTGATCGGGCCCAGCGCCAGCAGCGTCGTGGTCATCGGCTGGTCCATCACCTTGAGCAGCAGCGCGGCGATGCCCAGGCTCGCCGTGCGGCCCAGGATCGACGCCGTGGTCGACCACGACGTGGCCGACCCCCGCAGCGCCGTCGGGAACAGCTCGGTCACGAACGTCTGCAGCACCGGGAACGACCCCATGGTGCCGACCAGCATCAGCGACATGAACGGCAGCAGCGCCCACGGGCCGGTGCCGGCGGGCAGCCAGAAGAAGCCAGCCCCGCCCAGCAGGCCGAGCGACGCGAACCCGCAGCCCACGAGCTTGCGGCCGAACCGGTCGGACCAGCGCCCGGCCACCACCATGATCGGGATGCCGGGCAGGCCGCCCATCACCATCATGTTGCCGGCCATCGTGGCGCTGAGGTCGCGCTCGGACTGCAGGTAGTCGATCGCCACCGTGCCCACCTGGTAGGTGAGGGCGAACAGGAACGTGGCCGCCAGGACCAGCACCAGCCAGCGCCGGTGGGCCGGGTCGAGGATCGCCCGCCACGTGTGGGCGAGGTGCCCGTCGTCGCGGGCCCGCTCGAAGCGGCGGCTCTCGGTGAGGCCCCGGCGCAGCACCGCCACCAGCAGCAGCGGCGGCACGCCCAGCACGTACATCCAGCGCCAGCTCAGACCCCACGTCTCGTGCAGCGGCCCGTACAGCAGCGGTGCCAGGCCCGTGCCCAGCGAGATGTTCATGCCGATCAGCCCGAAGCCGAAGCCCCGGGCCCGGGCGGGCAGCTCCTCGGCCGCGTAGGTCCACACGATGGCGCTCTCGGCCACGATGAACACGTTGGCGACCACCTGGACCAGCGTGAACGTCTGCCAGTTGGGGCTGAGCGCGGTCAGGCCCGAGAACAGGGTGAAGCCCACCACCGTCCACAGCAGCAGGGTGCGGCGGCCCCAGCGGTCGGCCAGCCGGGTGAGGGCCATCGCCGGGATGGCGCCCAGCGTGATGACGGCCAGCATGGCCGAGCCGCCCGAGGGGTCGAGCTCGAAGGTCTCGCGGATCTGCTTCAGCGCAACCGACTTGACCGCGGTGTCGTAGCCGTCGAAGAACGCCGCCGCCCCCAGCAGGACCAGCAGGAACACGTGCTGGCGCTCCAGGCCGTGCTCCTCGAACCGCAGGGTCCGCCCCCACCAGCCCCACGGGCGGGAGGGGGCGGCCACGGCAGCGGTCCCGGCGCCGTCCGGGGTGGCGGTGGCCTCGACGGCGTCCGTCACGACGGGACGGCTTCCTGGAGGGAACCGTCGCCGTCGTCGGGCGCGCGGCTGATCAGCGCCGCAGCGGCGTCCAGCTTCAACGACGACACCATGATCCCCTCCCCCGTGGCCGGCCCGATCAAGCTCAGCAGCGTACGGTACGCCTCGGGGTCGTCGATCAGCGGCACCTCGGGCAGGTACTTCTTGCCGTACCGCTCGAAGTAGACGAGCTGCTTGCCCAGCAGGAACGTGGCCCGGTCGAAGCCGCCGTCGAACCCGTCCGACGACATGACCACCCGCATCCGGCGCCGCTCCTCGCGCCAGTAGTTGATCTGGTCCCATCGGGTGTCGCGCTTGCGGTCGTCCTTGGGGCCGCCGTCGATGCCGCCCAGCAGCATCTGGCGCAGGTCGACCTCGCCGATCGGCCGCTGGAACATCGGCTCCAGGTAGTTGCGGACGAACAGCGTCCAGCCGGCGTCGTCGAGCCCCAGCGCCTTGGCCAGGCCGCCGCCGTACTGGCGCTCGATGTAGGCCGCCACCTCGGGCCACGCCGTCTCGTCGCCGAGGTTGCCCTCGAGGAGGCGGCGCAGGAACAGGGCGGTGTCCTCGTCGACGCGGCCGACGATGCCCCAGTCGAGCACCGCCATCTTCCCGTCGGGGCAGACCAGCAGGTTGCCGGCGTGGATGTCGCCGTGGAAGGCGCCCAGGCACAGGAGCCCGGCGAACCAGGCCCGCAGGCACTCCCGCAGCGCCGGCCGCGGGTCGACCCCCATGGCGGCGATCGCCTCGTCGTCGTCGACCGGCACGCCCTCGACCAGCTCCATCACCAGCGTGCGCCGGCCGCAGAGCTCGTCGATCGGCTCGGGCACCTTGATGAGGCGGGCGCCGATGCCGTCGATGAGCGCCCGGAACCAGCGGATGCACTGGGCCTCGTTCTCGAGGTCGACCTCCTCCGACAGCTGGGCGCCCAGGCCCCGGACCAGGCCCGGGAGGGTGCCGGCCACGCCCACCGCCACCTGGCGGCCCACGAAGTCGGCGATCGGGCGGAGCGTGGCGAGGTCCGTGGCGAGCTGGCGCCGGATGCCCGGCCGCAGCACCTTCACCGCCACCTCGCGGCCGTCGAGCAGGGTGGCCTTGTGCACGACGGCCAGCGACGCCGCCGCCAGCGGCTCCCGCTCGACGTGGGAGAAGATCTCGTCGAGCGGGCGGCCCAGGTCCTTCTCGATGGCCCGGCGCAGCACCCGGTAGGGCACGGGCGGGCCGGCGTCGAGGCAGCCACGGAACTCGTCGGCCACGTCCTCGCCGAAGATCCCCGGCGACGACGCCACGAGCTGGCCGAACTTGGTGAACGTGCCGCCCAGGTCGTCGAAGGTGCGGCGGACCGCCCGGGCCACGGACTGGCGGTCGAGCGGGCCCTGGCGGCGGGCGGTCGCCATGTGGCGGCCGAGCGACCCGAGCGCCATGGCGATGCGCCGGGCGAGCTGGGCCGCGTTGGGCGACGGCAGCCGCATGGGCGTGAGGAGCAGCGCCTTGTCGATCTCCTCGGCCCGGGTCCTTCTGTGCTGCTCGCTCATCGTGCGTGCTCCCTCAAACTGGGCGTCGTGGTCGGGATGGTCGGGGTGGGCGTCGTGGACGTCGTCGGGGTGGGTGTCGCCGGCGTCGTCGGCGTCGTCGGGGTCGTCGGTGTCGTGGTCCCCGTCGGGGTCATCGACGGGGAGGGCGGCGGGGGCTCGCCCTCGGGCGGGGGCCGCAGGGCCCCGAGCAGGAGGTTGATCGCCACCGTTCCCACCCGCTCGAAGCTCGTCGCGAACGTGTCGGAGATGTGGCGGCGGTTGCAGCCCTCGACCAGCAGGTCGACCAGCTCCACCAGCGCCTCGGCGTCGAGGTGGGGCTCGACGCCGCCGGCGGCCTGGGCGGCGCGCACGAGGGGGCCGAAGCGGTCGACCATCGCCTGGTTGACCTGGCGCGCGGCGTCGCCGGCCTCGGGGTCGAACGACAGCCGGCCCCGGAACGTCACCAGCTCGGCGTGGGGACTGGGCTGGCTGAGCAGCCCGACGACGAACCGCATGAGCAGGCTCCGCTCGTC
>DATCLV010000568.1:0-1550 GCA_036563745.1 Acidimicrobiales bacterium
GTGTCTGTTCCCCGAGTCGTCGCTGTCGCGCCCGGATCGCCGGCCGCGCGCGCCGGCGTGGCGGAGGGGGACGAGATCCTCACCGTCAACGGGGAGATGCCCCGCGACCTGATCGAGTGGCGGATGCTGGTCGACGAGTCGCACGTGGTGCTCGACATCCGGCGGGGGACGATCGCCGAGACGTCGGTCGAGGTCGAGAAGCGGGCCGGGGAGCCGCTGGGGGTCGAGGTGCACTCGGCCCTGTTCGACCGGGTCCGCACCTGCGACAACCACTGCGAGTTCTGCTTCATCTACCAGCTGCCGCCCGGCCTGCGCCGCAGCCTCTACCTGAAGGACGACGACTACCGGCTGTCGTTCCTCTACGGGAACTTCACCACGCTCACCCGGTTCACCGAGGCCGACCTGGAGCGGGTGGTCACCGAGGGCCTGAGCCCCCTGTACGTGTCGATCCACGCCACCGATCCCGAGGTCCGGGCCGGCCTGCTCCGCAACCGCCGGGGCGCCACCAGCCTCCGGTGGCTGCGGGCGCTGCTCGACCACGGCGTCGAGGTCCACGGCCAGGCGGTGGTGTGCCCGGGCGTCAACGACGGCGCGGTCCTCGACGACACGCTGGCCGGGATCCTCGACCAGTACCCGGAGCTGGCGTCGCTGTGCGTCGTGCCGCTCGGGGTGTCGCGCTTCAACAGCGAGGCCCGGATGCGGCCCCACACCCGGGCCGAGGCCGAGGCCGTCGTCGACGCCGTCGACGACTGGCAGGCGGTGTTCCTCGCCGCGGTCGGCCACCGGCTCGTCTACGCCGCCGACGAGTACTACCTGCTCGCCGGCCGGCCGTTCCCCGACGCCGCCACCTACGGCGACTTCGCCATGTACGAGGACGGCATCGGCATGGCCCGGGCCTTCGAGCGCGAGCTGTTCGACCCGGCGGCCGCCGCCCCCGAGCACCCCGAGCGAGCCCCCGACGCCGCGGCCCCCGCAGACCGGGCCCCGGCGGCGCTGGGCTCGGCCTGCGAGCGGGGTGGGTTCTTCCGCTGGGCCGACGGCGACCTGTCCCGGTCGGTCGACGCCGACTACGAGCCCTACCGCACCGACCGGGCCCCGGGGCAGTCTGGGCAGCCGGGGCAGCCGGGGCAGCCCGTCCGCCTCGGCCCCCGCCGGGACGCGCCCGTCGCGATCCTCACCGCGCCCTACGGTGCCCAGGTGCTCGCGCCTTTGGTCGAGCGGCTCGACCGTCCCGACGTGCGGATCGTCCCGGTCGAGAACCGCTACTTCGGCGGCAACATCGCGGTGACGGGCCTGATGGTGGGGGAGGACCTCACCCGGGTCCTGCTCGACCAGCCGGCCGGCCACCGCTACCTGCTGCCCGACGTGTGCCTGTCGCAGGGCCGCTTCCTCGACGGCACCACCCCCGACGACCTGCCGCACCCGGTCGAGATCGTCCCGACCTCGGGGTCGGGCCTGCGCGCCGCCCTCGGCCTGGACCCGGACACGTGAGCGTCCCGGTCGTCGCCATCGTCGGCCGACCCAACGTCGGCAAGTCCACCCTGCTCAAC
>DATCLV010000576.1:0-4713 GCA_036563745.1 Acidimicrobiales bacterium
GATCTCGGACGGGTCCTTGGTAGCGGGGGGAGGATTTGAACCTCCGACCTTCGGGTTATGAGCCCGACGAGCTACCAGACTGCTCCACCCCGCGTCGTGCGGAGACGACACCATAGCACCCTCGCGCGCCCCCTCCAACTACCCGGAGAGGACCTCGGCGATCGCCGCCGCGGACTCGCCCTCGGCATCACGGGCGGGCTCGGCCGTGGTGGTGGTCGAACCCGACGGAGCCGGTGACGACGACGCGCCCAGCAAGCCGGCCGCCTCGGCGACCCGCGACTCGGCGTCCTCGATCTTCTCCTGGTACGTGGCGAGGTCGCCGTCGGCCAGGGCGTCGTCGGCCTCCTCGAACAGCTGCTCGGCCTCCTCCAGCAGCTCGGCCACCCGGGCCGCGTCCGACCCGGACGGGGCCTCGCCGCCCGGCAGCTCACCGCCGCTCTCGCCCTCGCCCCCCGCCGGCGACTCCTCGTCGGAGCCGGGGTCGAGCGCCTCGGTCGGGTCGCCGGTCTCCAGCGTGGGCGGCGACTCGCCGAACATCTCGGTGAGCGCGTCCCGCAGCGTGTCGGCGATCACCACCCGCCGGTCGAGCAGCAGGATCACCTTCGCCAGGCGCGGCACTGCCCCCTCGCTCTCCGCCTCGAAGTAGAGCGGCTGCACGTACAGCAGGCTCCGGTCGATGGGGAGCATGAGCAGGTTGCCGTAGATCACCCGGGAGCCGCTGGTGCGCTCGCTGAGCCGGGCCTGCTCGTCGATGACCGCCTCGTTGCCGCGCATCGTGCCCCGCACGAGCAGCGGGCCCTCGGGGAAGTCGCCCTTGGGCATCGTGTAGACGGCCAGCTCGCCGTAGTGGCCGGGGTCCATGCGGGCGACCATGAAGGCGGTCAGCTGCTGGCGGCTGTTCTCCTCCTCGTCGTCGCGGGGGACGAACGGCCGCATCAGCAGGAACTCGGCCTCCTCCTCCCCGGGCAGCCGGAGCACCTGGTAGTAGGGCGGGATCGGGTTGTCGTTGTCGGCGCCCCCCGTGTCCGAGCCAGAGCCCGACCCACCGCCGGACCCCGAGTCGCCGTCGGTCGTCGTGGTGGTGTTGCGCACCACGTTGGTGCCGGGGTCGGCGGCGACCTCCCAGGCGTCGGAGCCGTCGTACCACTCGTCCGGGTCCTCGAGGTGGTATTGGCCCCAGGCGGTGGTCTGCACCCGGAAGAGGTCCTCGGGGTAGCGGAGGTGCGACCGGAGCTCGGCCGGCATGTCGTCGCCGTCGGTGAACAGCTCGGGGAACGCCTTGCGGTAGGCGTCGATGATCGGGTCCTCGGTGTCCATCACGTAGAACGTGACGGTGCCGTCGTAGGCGTCGACGGTGGCCTTCACCGAGTTCCGCACGTAGTTGAAGCGGTGCCGCAGCTCGCTGTCGTCGTCGAGGTGGTCGGTGTTGGCCCGCTGCGCGTAGGGGTAGCGGTCGGTGGTCGTGTAGAGGTCGACGACCCAGGTGACCCCGCCGTCGAGCACCACCGGGTAGGGGTCGGCGTCGGCGTGGAGGAACGGCGCCAGCGCGTGCACCCGGTCGACGACGTCGCGGATGTAGATGACCTTCGAGTCGTCGGTCAGGTAGCTCGACAGCAGCGGGTTGATGTCGCCGAAGCGGAGGGCGAAGGCCGCCTTCCGGAACAGCGAGCCGATGCTGACCCCGTCGGCGCCCTCGTAGGCGGTGGTCTCGGTCCCGTCCTCGGAGCGGTAGTCGACCTCGGCGCGCCCGGTGTCGACCACGGCGTAGCCGCCGAGGTCCTCACCGAAGTAGATGTCGGCGCCCTGCCCGGTGAGATCGACGCCCTCGGCCTGCGACTCCGCGGGGATGTCGCGCAGGATGAAGTTGGGGTCGCCGTCGTCGGTGGCGTTGGCGGGCGCCATCACCGCGCCGTAGCCGTGGGTGTAGGCGAGGTGGTCCTGCTCCCACGAGTCGCCGGGGATGCTGCCGGTGTCGAGGTCGCGCACCGCCAGGTTCACCTGGGTGGGCTGGCCGTCGATCACGTAGCGGTCGACGTCGATGTCGCCCATCCGGTAGTAGCCCCAGATCTGCTGGAGCTGGTTGAACGACCGGCCGGCGATGCTCGGCGACGGGTCCCACAGCCGGATGTTGCGGATCGTCGAGGCGTTGGCCGCCAGGTCGACGGCATCGGGGTCCTGCTCCAGCTCGTAGGCCTCGGAGTCGACGTCGCCCAGCCCCATCGCCGCCCGGGTCGCCTCGATGTTGCGGGCGATGAAGGTCCGCTCCTTGGCGAGGACGTTGGGGTCGACCGACTGCCACTGCACCAGCCGCGGGTAGATCCCGCCGACGACGACGGCGACGAAGCCCCACAGCACCACCGCCACCAGCGGCAGCGCCCAGCCCCGCCGCCAGATGTTGCCGATGAACAGGGCGGCGGCCGCCACCGAGATCAGCACCAGCAGGTTGAGCGCCGGGAGCTGGGCGTGGACGTCGGTGTAGGTGGCGCCGTCGACCACACCCCGGGTGGAGGTGGTCAGCTCGAAGCGCTGCAGGTAGTAGTCGGCGGTCTTGATGAGGGCGAGCACCGCCAGCAGCACCGACAGGTGGGCCTTCACCTGGGGGCTGACCCGGGGCGACGGCGGCTGCACCCGGATGCCGCCGTTCAGGTAGTGGGCGACCGCCGAGACGATCAGCACGATCAGCATCGACGCGAACAGCCAGTCGATGACGAACGACATGAACGGCAGCTTGAAGACGTAGAAGCCCACGTCCATGTCGAACTGCTCGTCCTTCACCCCGAAGTCGCCGCCGTGGACGAACAGCAGCCACGAGTTCCACTCGGCCGACGCGCCCGACCCGGCGATCAGCGCCAGCACCAGGGCGACCACGGTCCGGACGCGGGCCATCCGCCCGGCCACCAGGTCGTGGTAGCGCTCGAGCAGCTCGTCCTCGGGCCCGGTGGGCCGGAACGGCGGCGCCATCAGCTCGGTGACGTAGAGGTTGGTCCACGCCAGCAGGAAGAAGACGGCGACGAAGATGATCGCCAGGCTCAGCTGCGTGCCGAGGATCCCCCGCTGCACGCTCCACAGGCCGAGCGAGTCGTACCAGAGGTAGTCGGTGTAGAAGCCGGCGATCGCCCGCATCCAGGCCAGGAGGAAGAACAGGGCCACGAGGGCGACGATGAGGACCACCCGCCCCCGGCCCGGACCACCCCAGCCCCGGCGTCGGCGGCGTCGACGAGGGAGGTCGTCCGGCGCGCGCATCCCGGGATTCTTACTCCGCCGGGACCACCATGCACCGGCAGCCCAGGTGGGCCGGCGGGCAGTGGTCGCCGGTCGGGAAGGCCTCGCCCTTGCAGACGGCCCCCGCGAGGGCGTTGTCGTCGGCGTCGGGGCAGGGGTCGCTGCTGCGGTCGACCAGCCACCGCAGCGGCGTGCCGTCGGGCACCGCCCCGTAGGCGCCCTGGGCGTAGGCGGCGACGGCGTAGTGGCGCACGGCGGCGGCGATCCGCTGGCCCTTCCACTCGCGGTACAGGGCCCGCAGCCGGCCGGTGACCTCGTCGATGTCGCCGCTGTCCCGGAACGACCCGGCGATCCGCTCCCGCAGCGGCTCGACGATCGCCTGCGCCAGCTCGACGGCCAGCGCCTCGTAGGAACCGTCGGGCTCGCCGCCGACCGACGACGCCCCCCACCCGGCGGCCTGGCCGAGCGACTCGCGGGCGGCGTCGCCGTAGCGCGCGGTGTGACCGCCCAGGGCGGCGAGGAGCTCGTCGGCGGACGACGGCTTGGTGCGGCGCAGCAGGTCGAGCACCTCGTTCTGCTCGTCGGCGAGGACCCGCTTGAGCCGCCGGTTCAGCTCCTGCTCGATGCGGGCGAGGGCGGCGTCGCGCCGGGCGACCAGGTCCTCGTCGCCGGCGGGCTCGTCGTCGTAGTCGTGCTCGGCGTGGTCGTGGTCGTGGTCGTCGACGTGGTCGACCGCGTCGACGTGGTGGTCGCCGGGTGCCCCGCCGTCATCGAACTGCTCGGGGAGGAGGTGGGGCACCGCGCCGCGGTCGTAGGACTCGATCGGGACCTGCGCCGGGGGCTCGTCGTCGGCGGGGTCGAGGTGGTCCTCGGGGTCGAGGTCGTCCTGGTCGTCGTGATCCTCGTGGTCGAGGTCGGCGTGATCCTCGTGGTCGAGGTCGTCGTGGTCGTCGGACCAGCGGTCGTCGTCGTCGCCGTGGCCGGGCGCGTCGTGGTCGTCGCCGTGGCGGTCGGCGAGGACCGCGACCCCGCCCACGCCCTCGTCGTCGTGGGCCTCGGCGTTGGCGGCCTCGGTGTCGGCCTTGATCCGGGCGAAGATCGCCTCGACGCTGGCGGCCATCGACGGGGCGACCTCCTCCTCGTCGGGCGGGGCGTCGTCCTCGGCCCAGTCGTCATCGTCGTCGCCCCACTCGTCCTCGTCGTAGGACTCGAAGTCGTCGACGACCTCCGGCTCCTCCTCGGCCTCAGCCTCCTCCCGGGCTGCAGGCTCGGACTCCTCCACCTCGGCCTCTTCCTCGGCCTCGGCGACAGGTGCGGGCTCTGGCTCGGGCTCCACCTCGGTCCGGGGCTCCGGCTCGGGCTCGGCGATCGGTTCCTCAGCTTCCCCGGCCTCGGCTTCGGGTTCCTCGGGGGCCGGTGACGGCTCCGGCTGGGGCGCCGGTTCCGACGAACCTGCCCCCGAAACGGGGAGCCTGCTCCCCGTTTCGGGGG
>DATCLV010000590.1:0-13470 GCA_036563745.1 Acidimicrobiales bacterium
TCGGGCACCTGGTGCTCGGCGTCGACGGGTCGCCCGGGAGCCTCGCCGCCGTCCGGTGGGCGGCCGATCTGGCCAGCCGGGCCGACCTCGACCTCGTCGCGGCCTGGGCCCGCACCGAGAGGGACGGCGAGCCGCCCGACCCCGACGCCGCGGGCGCTGCGACGGCACCGGTCGAGCCGACGATCCTCGTGACCGAGGGCAACCCCCGCCAGGCCCTCCTGTCGGTCGCCCGGGAGCAGGACGCCGACCTCCTCGTCGTGGGTCCCCGCGGGCTCGGCGGCCTCGGCGGGCTGCGCCTCGGCAGCGTCACCAACCACCTCGTCCACCACACCACCGTGCCCCTGGCGGTCGTGCCCACCGCCGCGGCGACCGCCGCGCCCCCGACCGCGACCACGGCCGCAGCCCAGGCCACAGCCGAGCCGGTCGGGCACCTGGTGCTCGGCGTCGACGGGTCGCCCGGGAGCCTCGCCGCCGTCCGGTGGGCGGCCGACCTCGCCCCGCGCCTGGGCGTGCGGGTGACGGCCGTGCTCGCCCAGGACCCGCTGCTGGAGTGGGTCCCGGAGCACGACGACCACGGCTGGCGGCGCCACGCCCGGCGCCTGGTCGAGGGCTGGGTCGCCGACATCCGCGCCGCGGAGGTGCCGGTCGACGTCGACATCGACCGCGACATCAACCCCGCCGCCGCCCTGACCCGGGCTTCCTCCCGTCACCCCGGGTCGCTGGTGGTGGTCGGGGGTCGGCGGCTCAGCCCCGTCATCCGTGTCCGGCGGGGGCGCGTGCCCCTGCGGATCCTCCACGACGCCGCCGTGCCGGTCGCCGTGGTGCCCGCCACCGACGACCCCGGAGGCCCGTCGTGAAGAAGAAGACCCTCGTCGCGCTCGCCGCCGTCGGCCTCGGGACCGTCGCCGCCAACCGTGCCCGCCGGCGGCGGGGCGAGCTCAAGGGGCAGGTCTACCGCCTCTCCGGGCGCCGGCCCGACCCGGACGTCGACCACAACGTCCTCGCCGACCGCATCCGGTCCACCCTCGGCCCCATCGAGGCCCGTCTCGACCTGCCCCGCATCCACGTGATGGTCGAGGACCACGTCGCCCTCCTCCACGGGGACGTCGCGACCGAGGCCGACGCCGCCGAGATCGAGGCCGCGGTCGCCGCCGTGTCGGGCGTGGAGGGCGTCGAGTCGTACCTGCACGTCGGCCTGCTCCCGAGCGACACGCGCCCCTCGGAGGGGCGCCGTCGTCGGCCGCCGTCGGCCGCGATGCGGCGCCTGCTCGAGGCCACCGAGGCGATCGGCGTCACCGGTGTCCACCGGCCCCGGGCGCTGTGCGCCGTGCTCAGCGCCTTCACCGACGAGCTGCCGGCGGAGCACGCCCGCCAGCTGCTGGCCCACCTGCCCGAGGACGTCCGGCAGCTCACCGCGCTGCCCCGGCGCCTGGGCATCCCGGCCGTCCGGGCCCGCACCGCGCCGGACCTCACCTGCGCCGTGGCGCAGCTGGCCGGCGTCCCCGACGACCGGGCGCAGGCGCTCATCCTGGCCGTGCTGAACGAGGTCCGGTCGCTGGTGCCGGAGGAGGTGGCCGACGTCGCCGCGGTCCTCCCCGTCGACCTGCGCCCCTACTGGCTCCCCGACGAGGCCCGCGACCGGGCCTGAGCAGCTCCCGGGCTCCCGGGACGAAGCTGCCCCCGAAACGGGGTGCGTGCTCCCCGTTTCGGGGGCAGCTTCAACGAGGTGTGGTGGCAGGTTCGGAGGGGCGGGTGGTCACCAGGGCGCCGGCGATGGTGATCTGGGTGCCGGTCAGGTTGGCCAGCAGGGGCGACGCGTCCTCGAGGCGGCCGATGGCGGCCCGGCGGTGGGTGCGGGTCACGAAGCGGCAGGCGGCCTCGATCTTCGGGCCCATCGACCCGGCCGGGAACGACATCGCGCCCAGCTGGGCCGGGGTGGCGTGGCGGATGTCGTGGCCGTCGGGGGAGGGCCAGTCGGTCCGCACCGCGGGGACGTCGGTGAGGATCAGCAGCACGTCGGCGTCGACGGCGACGGCCAGGAGCGCGGCGGTGGCGTCCTTGTCGACGACCGCCTCGACGCCCCGGAACGCACCGTCGGGGCCGAGCACCACCGGGATGCCACCCCCGCCGGCGCACACCACGAGCGTCCCGGCGTCCAGCAGGCGCTCGATCGTGCGCAGCTCGATGATCCACCGTGGCGCGGGGGAGGGGACGACCCGGCGGACGCCGTCGCCGTCGTGGACCAGCGCCCAGCCCTGCTCCCGGGCCAGCCGCCGTCCCTCCTCGGGCGGGTAGACCGGCCCGATCGGCGTGGTGGGGTGGGCGAAGGCGGGGTCGCGCGGGTCGACGACCACCTGTGTGAGCAGGGTCGCGACCTCCCGTCCCGGCAGCTCGGCCAGCAGGTGCTGCTCGAGCAGGTAGCCGATCATGCCCTCGCTCTCGGCGCCGAGGACGTCGAGCGGGTACGGCGAGACCTCCCGGTACGCGGCGGCCTGGAGGGCGAGGAGCCCGACCTGCGGCCCGTTCCCGTGGGTGACGACCACGTCGTCGTCCCGGGCGATGCGGGCGATGGCCCGGGCGGCCCGCCGGACGTTGGCGTGCTGGTGCTCGACGTCGAGCGGCTCGCCCCGCCGGAGCAGGGCGTTCCCGCCGAGGGCCACGACGACCCGGCGCCGGCGACGGCCGCCCGTCGAACCGGCACCGCCGGCCGGACCACCAGCCCCGCGGGCAGCGCCGGGAGCACCGCCCACGCCGCCGGCACCGCCCGCACCGCCCAGGCGACCGCCCAGACGACCGCCAGGACCGCCGCTCACGACGCCGCCCCGGCGACCAGCTGGGCGGGCGACGCACCGGTGAGCTCGCCCCGGTACAGGGCCAGCAGCACGGCGGCCGCGGTGTGGAGCCGGTTCTCCGCCTGGGCGAACACGAGCGACCGGGGCCCGTCGATCACCTCGGCGGTCACCTCGTCGCCGCGGTGCGCCGGCAGGCAGTGCAGGAACACCGCGTCCGGGGCGGCGAGCGCCATGAGCTCGGCGTTCACCTGGTAGGGCGCCAGCGCGGCCCGGCGGGCGGCCCGCTCCTCCTCGGGGTCGCCCATCGACACCCACACGTCGGTGTAGACGGCGTCGGCGCCGGCCACGGCGGCCCGCGGGTCGTCGGTGACCTCGACCCACGCGCCGTTGCGGGCGGCGACCAGCCCGGCCGTCCGGACGACGTCCGGGTCGGGCTCGTACCCCGGCGGGCATGCCAGCGTGAGCCCCACGCCGGTCAGGGCGCAGGCCTCGATCAGGCTGTGGGCCACGTTGTTGCCGGCGCCCAGGTAGGCGACCCGCAGCCCCCGGCGGGCCCGGTTGTCGCCCTTGCCGTGCCACGTCATCCGCAGCCCGTGCAGGGTCCCGAAGTGCTCCCGCAGGGTGAGCAGGTCGGCGAGGCTCTGGCAGGGGTGGTGGCCGTCGGTGAGCCCGTTGACGACCGGGATCGTCGCGGCCTTCGCCAGCCGGGCGACGTCGTCGTCGGCGTAGGTGCGCACGACCAGCGCCGACGCGTACCCGCTGACGACCCGGGCGGTGTCCTCGAGGGTCTCGCCGCGGCCGAGCTGCAGCTCGCTGGGCCCGACCGTCACCACGGTGGCGCCGAGCCGGGCGGCGGCCGCCGAGAACGACAAGCGGGTCCTCGTCGACGGCTTGGTGAAGTACAGGACGACCACGCGGCCGGCGAGGATGCCCCGGTGGTCCTGGGGGTGCGCCTTCATCTGGTCCGCCAGGTCGAGGAGGCGGATCACGTCGCCCTCGGCGAGGTCGGCGGTGCGCAGCAGGTCCTTCATCGTGGCTCCTCTCAGGTCGCGTCCCGCTCGAGGGGGCAGCTCATGCAGCGGGGGCCGCCGCGGCCACGGCCGAGCTCGTTGCCGGCGATGGTCACGACCTCGATGCCGGCGCGGCGGAGCTTGGTGTTGGTGTCGACGTTGCGCTCGTAGGCGACGACGGTGCCGGGGTGGACGGCGAGCACGTTGTTGCCGTCGTCCCACTGCTCCCGCTCGGCCTCCATGTCGTCGCCGCCGGTGGTGAGCACCTGCAGGTTCGGCACCCCGCAGAGGCGGGCGATGGCGGGGAACAGGGCGTCCTGCGGCTCGACGACGACCTCGACGGCGGACCCGTCCCCGGCGTCGGCGGCGGCCCCCAGGTCCCCGGGGTCGACCGCGTCGCCCGGGCGCAGCAGCCACGACCGCAGGTCGCCGGCCACGCCCGGGTAGGCCACGAACGTGTCGTGGTCGACCATCGTCATCATCGTGTCGAGGTGCATGAACGCCCGGCGCTTGGGCAGCTCGACGGCCAGCACGCGGTCGGCGGCGCCGGCGGTGAACAGGGCGCCGGCCAGGGCCTCCACGGCCTGGGGCGTGGTGCGCTCGCCCATGCCGACCATGACCGCGCCCTGCCCCAGCACCAGGACGTCGCCGCCTTCGATCGGGGCGAGCCCGCCGGTGCCGGCGGCCAGGCCGAGGTCGTGGCCGCCGTACCAGACGGCGAACGGCTCGTCGGCGAACAGCGGGTGGAAGCGGTAGACGGCCTCGACGTGGAGGGTCTCCCGCCGCCGGGGCGGCTTGGCCATCGGGTTGAGCGACACGCCGCCGTACACCCAGCACGAGCTGTCCCGGGTGAACAGGTGGTTGGGCAGCGGCCGCAGCACGAAGTCGCCGGGCCGCATGGCGGCGGCCTGCAGGCCGGGGAGCGACCGCGGCAGCTCCGCCCGGGTCACGCCGCCGACCAGCGCCCGGGCCAGCGCCACCTCGTCGAGGGCGTCGAGGTGCGCCCGCAGCACGGGGGCGAGGCTGGGGCCGTGGTCGGCCTCGGTGAGCTCCCGGTCGAGCACCCAGGCGCGGGCGGTCGGGTCCTTCAGGGTCTCGGCGAGCAGGTCGCCGAGGACGAGGACCTCGACGCCGAGGTCGCGGAGGGTGTCGGCGAAGGCGTCGTGCTCCTGCCGGGCCTTCTTGACCCACAGCACGTCGTCGAAGAGCAGCTCGGCGGCGTTGCTGGGGGTCAGCCGCCGGAGCTCGAGGTCGGGCCGGTGCAGGAGGACCCGCCGGAGCCGCCCGACCTCGGAGGCGACGTGGAGCCGGGCGTCGCGCCCGGCTCCCGCCGGTTGCCGGAGGGGGATGGACGCCATGGCTCAGCCCCCGTCCGTCGCGGCGAGGTCGATGACCTTGGCGCCCGCGGCCGCGCCCCCGTCGCCGGCAGCCGCGGCGGCACCGTCACCGTCGCCCTCGGGGAGCGTCCGCATGTCGCGGGTGGCCTGCCACCGCATCCACACGTACACCGGGATGCCGGCGGTCAGGAGCATGAAGCCCCGGAACACGACCTGGTAGCCGGAGCCGGCGATCATCCAGGCCGAGTAGGCGAACGCCAGGGCCGCGATCGCCAGGTCGACGGCGAACCGCCGCCCGGAGAAGCGCTCCCGGTCGGTCACCAGGAACAGCAGCTGGGCACCGGCCGAGTAGGCGTAGGGCACCAGCGTGGTGAGGGTCGCCAGCAGGATCACGAACGTGAACTGGTCGACCAGGCTGTCGTTGTAGTTCATCAGCATCAGGACGGTGACCAGCAGGCTCGACACCACGAGCCCGATCACCGGGGTGTCGGTCCCGGTCGGGCGGTGGGTGCGGGCGAACAGCCGCGGGAACAGCCGGTCACGGGCCGCGGCCATCGGCACCTGCCCCTGCAGGAGGATCCAGCCGTTGAGCGCCCCGAAGGCCGAGATCGCCGCGCCCGCGGCCACCCAGCCCCCGGCCCACGAGCCGAAGATCTCCTTGGCGGCATCGGCGAACGGCGCGGTGGAACCGGCCAGCGCGTCGGCGGGGATGGCGCCCATCACGGCCGCCGTGCCGAGGATGTAGACGACCGCGGCGATGGCGGTGCCGAGGATCGTCGACCGGGGGATCGTGCGGTCCGGGTCCTTCACGTCCTCGGCCGGCACCGTGGCCGACTCGAGCCCGATGAACGCCCACAGCGTGAGCGCCCCGACGGCGCTGAGGGCCCCGTAGGCCGAGTCACCGCTGGGGTTGAAGCCGCCGAAGTTGCCGGTGTCCATCATGAAGACGCCGACGACGCCGATCAGCACGAGCGGCAGGAGCTTGAGCACCGTGGTGACGGCCTGCACGAGGCCGCCCTGCCGGACGCCGAGCGAGTTGACCGCCGTGAGCAGCCAGATCGCGGCGAGCGCCACGCTCGCGGCCAGGGCCCGGTTGGTGGCGAGGCGCTCCCAGAAGTAGCCGAGGTAGCCGACGAAGGCCACGGCGATCGCGGCGTTGCCGGCCCACACGGCGATCCAGTAGCCCCACGCCGTCTGGAAGCCGACGAAGTCGCCGAACGCCTTGCGGCTGTAGGCGTAGGGGCCGCCCGTGCGGGGGTGCGCCCGGCCGAGGCGGGCGAAGACGAGCGCCAGGGCCATCGCCCCGAACGCGGTGACGACCCAGCCGAGCAGGCTGATGCCCCCGTAGGGGGCGAGGCTGGCGGGCAGGAGGAACACGCCCGAGCCGACCATGTTGCCGACGACCAGCGCGGTCGCCATGCCCATGCCCAGGGCCCGGCGTCGGGACGGGGTCGCCGTCGTGGCCTCCGGCTCCTCCGAGGTGTGGGACGTTCGTTCCCACCAGTGGTGGTGCGTCGTGACGGCCATGCCGAACCTCCTCGCTCGCGGGGGACGCTCCCACCGTGCGTCCGGCCGGAGGGGCGGGGGCAGAGGCGAACCGTCCGGAACCGCCGGGCCGTTGGTCCCCCGGATGCCGGGCCGGTCGACCTCCGCTCGTGCCCGCCGACCAGGCGCGCGCCAGGCTCGTGGCGCCGTCGGTCGAGGGGCGGGCGGCGGGACCTTGGTCCCACCGATCAGCGCCCTCCGGCCGGGGCGGTCGTCGAAGGGCCGTGGTCCGATGAGGGGCGTGGACCCTGGCGACCACCCTGTCGACCTCCCGGTCGACGACACGACCGATCACGCCGCCGGTCAGGCGATCGACCGGCCGGGCGACGCTCCCGGCCACCGGCGCTACGAGCTGCCGGGTGGTCGTGCGCTGGTGGTGCGGGCCGTCACGCCGGCCGACGCCGACGGGCTGGCCGCGCTCTACGGGCGCCTCTCCGACGGCGACCTGCGCAACCGCTTCTTCACCGTCTACCGGCCCGACCGGGAGTTCGTCGAGCGCATCGCCGGCGTCGAGGCGCGCGGCGGCTACGGCCTGGTGGCCGAGGTCCGCACGCCCGACGACGGGGGCGACGACGGCGACGGTGAGGGCGACGGCGAGGGCGCGGGCGCGGGCGACGCGCCCCGCCTGGTCGCCGAGGCGGGCTGGTTCCCGCTGCCCGACGGCGACGGGGAGCTCGCCATCGCCGTCGACCGCGACTGGCGGGGCTGGCTCGGCCCGGTCCTGCTCGACGCCCTCCTCGAGACGGCCGCCGCCCGGGGCGTCCCGAACCTGGAGGCCGAGGTGCTGGTGACCAACGGCCCGATGCAGCGCCTGGCCCGCTCCCGCGGCGTCGCCGCCCTGCCCAGTGACGACTGGGTGTCGAGCCGGCTCCTCATCGGCACGCGCGGCCCGACCCCGACCTGGCCGGGGACCCACGAGCGACCACGGGTCCTCGTGGAGACCCCGGGCGGCCGGTGGCACGCCGCCCCGGCCGCCGAGTCGGCGGGCCTCGACGTGCTCGCCTGCTCGGGTCCGCACGGCCGCCGCGGTCGCCGCGGTCGCTGCCCGGCGCTGGAGGGTCGGGAGTGCCCGCTGGTCGCGGGTGCCGACGTCGTCGTGGCGGCCTGGTCGCCCGACGACGAGGTCGGGGCCGCGATCGTGCGGTCGCACCGCCGGCTCCACCCCGGCGTCCCGGTGTGCGTCGAGGCCCGGCCCGGGCACGGCCCGCCGCCCGACCTGCCGCCCGGGGCCGTGCGGGCCCCCGAGGGCGACGACCCGGCGGGCACGCGGGTGGTGCAGCTGGTCGACCGCCTGGCGCGGACCCACGCCGAGCCGCCCGGGGACGGGCGGCCTGGCGACGACGCCGCAGACGCGACCGACCCCGCTCCCGACGCCTGAGCGATCCGGGCCGGACGGGCTCGAAGGGGCAGGTCGCCGGGGCGGGGCGGGTGCGACGGGTGCGGTCGGGTCGTCAGTCCGTGGTGACCGGGATCCTGCGGCTGGGCTGGGGTTCCCCGGTCGGGATGCGGACCTCGAGGATCCCGTTCCGGTAGGTGGCCTTGACGTCCTCGTCGTCGACGCCGGGCGGCAGGGTGAGGGTCCGCTGGAACGTTCCGGTGCGGATCTCCTTGCGCCGGTAGCCCTTCTCCTCCCGGCTCTCCTCCTCGTGGCGGCGCGCCTCGATGTGCAAGATGTGGTCGTCGACGGTCACCTCGACGTCCCTGTCGGGGTCGACGCCGGGCAGCTCGGCCCGTACGACCAGGTCACCCCCCTCGTGGAACTCGTCGACGCGGATCATGTCCTCGGGCACCCAGTCGCCGCCCATCAGCGAGAAGGGGCGTGCGAAGGGGAACAGCTCACGCTTCATCAGTCCGGTCATGTCGTCTCTCACCTCCGATGTGGTCGTGCTTCCCACCCACCGTCGCCCCAACCCGCGCCGGCCCGACAGGGACCTTCGTCCTCATCGCCGGCGACGTTGGACCAGGTAGGCGATGCAGCCGGCCGGCGTGGCGAGGTGGGGGTAGTCCCGCTCGGGGATGTCGACGCCGGTGGCGGCGCGCAGCGCGGCGACCAGGTCGAGGAAGTCCATCGAGTCGAGGTCGGCCTCCCGCTGCAGGTCGGCGTCCGGATCGAGGCGGTCGAGTTCGACCTCGGGGGCGACGCCGGCCAGCGCCCGGCGGACGATGGCGGCCACCTCGGCGACGTCGGGGGCCTCGGCAGCGCTCACGTCGGGCCCCGGGTCCGGCCCGCCCGGTCCGGGCCCGTCGTCGTGACCGGGGCCGCGCCGATCGCCAGCGTCGACAGGTCGCCCTCGGGCAGCCCCAGCTCGCGGGCCCGCAGCAGGCGGCGCAGGATCTTGCCGCTGCGGGTGTGCGGCAGCTCGTCGCGCACCTCGATGGCCCGGGGTGCCAGCGCCGGCCCCAGCCGGGTGCGGCACAGGGCGCGCAGCTCGCGCCGGAGCGCCGCGTCGCCGGTCGCCTCCGGCGCCAGGACGACGAACGCCTTCACCTGCTCGCCCATCACCGGGTCGGGCAGGCCGACGACCCCGGCCTCGACCACGGCGGGGTGCTCCAGCAGGACGCGCTCGATCTCGAACGGGCCGACCAGGTGGCCGGCCGTGGTGATGACGTCGTCGCGGCGCCCGACGAACCAGTACCAGCCGTCGGCGTCGCGGCGGACGAGGTCGCCGGTGAGGTACCAGCCGTCGGCGAAGCAGCGGGCGGTGAGGTCGGGGCGGCCGAGGTAGCCGCGGAACATCGAGGGCCAGCCGGCCCGCAGGGCGAGCTCGCCGACCTCGTCGGGGGCGCACGGCACCGGGTGGCCGTCGGCGTCGTGGACCAGCCGGTCCTCGGTGTCGCGGCGCAGGACGGTCGCCTCGACGCCGGGCAGGGGCCGGCCCATCGAGCCGGGGTGGACCGGGGTGCCGGGCTGGTTGGCGATCATGATCCCGCCGGTCTCGGTCTGCCACCAGCCGTCGTGCACGAGGACGCCCCAGGCCCGGTGGGTCCAGAGGACGATCTCGGCGTCGAGCGGCTCGCCCACCGAGGCGACGAGCCGGAGCCGGTGCAGGTCGTGCTGGTGCGGCAGGTCGGCGCCCGCCCGCGCCAGCAGCCGCAGCGCCGTCGGCGACGTGTACCAGACCGACACGTGGTGCTCGGCGAGCTGCCGGTACCAGCGGGCGGCGTCGAGCTCGCCCTCGTCGACCAGGCAGGTGACGCCGTGGGTCAGCGGGGCGATCACGCCGTAGGCGGTGCCGGTGACCCAGCCGGGGTCGGCGGTGCACCAGAACACGTCGTCGTGCAGGAGGTCGAGGGCCCGGGTGGCCGAGGCGTGCAGGTGCACGACGGCCTCGTGCACGTGGATCGCCCCCTTGGGCGTGCCGGTGGTGCCGCTGGTGAAGAAGAGGAGCGCCGGGTCGTCGGGCCGGGTCGGGGCGGTGGGGCGCGCCGGGGAGGCGGCGGCCATCGCCCGGCGCAGGTCGACGGTGCGGTCGGGGAGCGGCTCGTCGTGGTCGCCGTCCTCGCCGTCCTCGCCGCGCCCGTCGCCCTCGCCGCCGCCCCCGCGATCCTCGTCGGTGAGTACCAGCACGTGGTCGAGGCCGGGGACGTCGTGGACCCAGCCGGCCAGCCGCCGCCGGTAGAGGCTCGCCGTGGTCACCAGCGCCCGGGCCCGGCCCAGCACCAGGCGGCGGCGGAGGGGATCGGGCCCGAACGCCGCGAAGAGCGGGCACCAGACGGCGCCCAGCTTCAGGGTCCCGAGCGTGGCGACGTGGACCTCCGGGATGCGGGGGAGCAACCCGACGACGTGGTCGCCCCGCCCGATCTCCAGGTCGGCGAGGACGTTGGCGAACCGGGCGACCTCGGCGGCCAGCTCGGCGTAGGTGAGCGACCGGCCGGGGCGGCCGCGGCGGTCGATGGACCGGATCGCGACCCGGTCGCCGCGCCCGTGCCGCACGTGGCGGTCGACGGCCTCGTGGGCGATGTTCAGACCGCCGCCGGGGAGGCCGTCGAGGTCGCGGCGGGCCAGGTCCCAGAACGTGCCGGCGCCGTCCGTCGACGGCGGGTGGTCGCGGTCGGGACCGCCGGGGTCGCCGCGTGTGCCCAGGTCGCGGGTGGTCACGCAGGCATCGTCACCCGGCGGGCGGGCACCGGCCCACGGGCGAACGCCCGGAGACGGCGGGACGTTGGTCCCTGGCGGTTGCGGGCGGCCGACCCTCCCGACGGGGTTCGGCCTCCGCCGATCCTGGGAGCATGCGCTTCCCCCACTTCTTCCACCACCGCCGGTCGGCGGAGCCCCCGGCCCGTCCCGACGACCCGGCCACCTCGACCTGGGCCGACCACCCCGCCGGCTCGTCGCTGCGGCCGAGCACCCTGCACGCCGAGGCCGCCGCCCTGGTCGACGAGCTCGAGGCCTGGCTGCGCGGCGACCTGGCCGAGCGGCGGGCCGGCGGCGCCGGCGGCTTCCCCACCTGGATCGTGCTCAACCGGCTCGCCCACGCCGAGCTCCCCGTCCTCCGGACGCTGGCCGACGGCGACGAGCCGTCGCACCGGCGACCGTTCCGCCACGTGCCCACGTGGGCCGCCGCCGAGCAGGCGCTGGCCCGCCGGATCGTCGGCGTGGGGGACGCCGAGGCCGTCGCCGAGGTGCAGCGTCAGGTCCTGGTGCCGTTGGAGCTGCAGCTGATCGACCGGGCCCAGCAGGAGCCCCTCACGCTCGGGCAGGTCGTGAGCGCCACCACCAAGGCCCTCGGCCAGCACCACCCGGGTTGAGCCCGAGCGCTGCCGCACCGCGAACCTGCCCCCGAAACGGGGAGCCGGCTCCCCGTTTCGGGGGCAGGTTCGGGGACGTCAGCGGCCCATCCGGTGGTGGTCACCGGTCGGGTGCCGGTCGTCCATCGGGTGCGTGGCGTCGTCGTGGTGGGTGCCGGGCCGGTGGTCGGCACCGGGCATGCCGGGCTGGTCGTCCCGGTGCATGCCCGTCTGGGGGTTGCCGGGCATGGCGGGTTGGTCGTCGGTCATGCCCGGGCCGAGGTTGCCCGGCATCCCGGGACCCGCGTTCCCGGGCATCCCGGGCCGGTCGTCGTCGTGCATCCCAGGACCGGTGTTGCCGGGCATGCCGGGCCGGTCGTCGTCGTCACGCATCCCGGGGCGCTCGTCGTCGGTCATGCCCGGGCCGCGGTCGCCCGGCATCCCGTGGCGCTCGTCGTCGGCGCGCGGGCCCGTGCAGGCCTCGTCGACCACCACCCGCATGCCGTCGTGCAGCCGGTCGTGGACCCGCCAGTGGTCCGGGTGCTGGTCCTCGGTGCAGACCGGGTCGTGACGCCGGTCGTCGTCCTCGTCGTCGTCATCGGCGATGGCGATGCCCGCCGGTACCAGCACGACCAGGCCCACCGCGGCGGCGATGAGCCCCTTGGTGAGTGCCTGCATCGTGCGCCTCCTGTTCCTCTCGGTTCTCTCGCTTGCACCTCCGTTGTACGAGGACCCGCCCGCCCCCGGCAGGGCCGATCGACCCTTCGGTCGTCGGCCCGGGGTCCCGGGTCCGGGGGCGGGCGGGCGATCGTTGCCGCAGGGGTCAGCTGCGGGTCAGGACGACCTTGAGGGCGCCCGTGTCGGCGGCGCGGGAGAACACGTCGTAGGCCTCCTCGAACTGGTCGAGGCGGAACCGGTGGGTGACGAACCGCTCCGCATCGACCTGGCGGCCCTCGACCAGGCGCAGCAGCGTGGGCGTCGAGAAGGTGTCGACCAGGCCGGTCGTGATCGTCACGTCGCGGATCCAGAGGTCCTCGAGGTGGAGCGTCGCCGGCTGGCCGTGGACGCCGACGTTGGCCACGTGCCCACCGGGGCGCACCAGCCGGGTCGTCAGCTCGAAGGTGGCGGGGACGCCCACCGCCTCGATGGCGACGTCGGCGCCGAGGCCGCCGGTGAGCGCCTGCAACGCCTCGACCGGGTCCTCGCGGCCGTTGTTCACGGTCACGTCGGCACCGAACTGCTTGGCGGCCTCCAGGCGGCTGTCGGCCAGGTCGATCGCCACGACGTGGGCCGGGCTGTAGAGCCGGGCGCCCATGATCGCCGACAGGCCGATCGGGCCGGCGCCGACGACGGCGACCACGTCACCGGGCTGCACCCGGCCGTTCAGGACGCCGACCTCGTAGCCGGTGGGCAGGATGTCGGCCAGCATCAGGACCTGCTCGTCGGTCACCCCCGCGGGCACCGGGTAGGTCGACGTGTCGGCGAAGGGGACCCGCACGAGCTCGGCCTGGGTGCCGTCGATCGTGTGGCCGAGGATCCACCCGCCACCGCCGAGGCACTGCCCGTAGGTGCCCTCGCGGCAGTAGCGGCACGCCCCGCACGAGGTGATGCACGACACCAGCACCCGGTCGCCGACGGCGAGGTTCTTCACCCCGGAGCCGACCGCCTCGACGGTGCCGACCGCCTCGTGGCCGAGGATCCGGCCGTCGGTCACGGTCGGCACGTCGCCCTTCAGGATGTGCAGGTCGGTGCCACAGATGGTGACGGCGTCGACCCGCACCAGCGCGTCCGTGTCGTCGACCAGGACCGGGTTGGGCACCTCCTCCCACGCCTTCTGACCGGGACCGTGGTACACGACTGCACGCATGGGCTTCCTCCTCCGTGAGGCTTCGGCCCGACCGTACGAACGCCCTCCCGGACCCCGTAGGGCCGAAGGTCCCTCGTGTTGCTGCCCGCCGGGCACGCCCCACGGCCACTCCGAACCCGCCCCCGAAACGGGGCGCCGGCGCCCCGTTTCGGGGGCGGGTTCGGAGTGGCCGTGGGGCGTGCCCGGCGGGC
>DATCLV010000595.1:0-3602 GCA_036563745.1 Acidimicrobiales bacterium
CCGCAGCTGCAACGGGGATGTGGTCCTTGGCGCCCCCGCCGGGGCCGTTGCGGCGAACGCAGGGGTCTAGCGGGCGGGGCGCACCATCGGTAGCCTGGCCCGCACGGTAGGCGGCGTTCGGAGGAGCCTGCCGTCGCCACCCCGGACCCCGGTGGCCTCTGCTGCGACGCGGGAGGTCAGACCGTGGGGAAAGTGCATCCAGGGCTCACCGCCGTCCGTCCCGTACCGGTGATCCGCCGCGCCCGGTGACTGCCGCCGTGGCCGACCAGGACCCTCGGCGCGCCGGCGACGCGCACGACCACGACGACGACCACGACGACGACCACGAGCACGACCACGAGCGACGGGACGGCAAGGCGAAAGGGGCCATCCAGGCACGACCGCTCGGCGCGGCCCGGCGGACCGAGCTCCGGCTCCGGGCGCTGGAACGGTGGGAGGCCGACGCCGACGGTGCCGCCGCCTCCCTACCCGCGGCCGTCCAGGAGCGGGTCCAGCGGGTGATCGACCGCCACCGCGGCCAGCCGTGGCGGTTCGCCCGCTCGACGGGTGAGGTCGGCCGGCCCCGGGTCGTGGTCGCCGACGCGGACCCCGCCGACCGGGTCCTCCTGCTCCAGGCGCTCCGGCGCGACGGCCGGACCTACGTGGCGGGCGACGCCCTCGACGGTGCGGAGGCCCTGGCGCTCGTCCTGATCGAGCAGCCCGACGTCCTGGTCCTGGACCAGCGGCTCGGCACCATCGCCGGCGAACCGGTCGTCGACCTGCTGGCCGACCTGGCACCCGAGACCCGCTGCGTCCTCCTGCTCGGACCCGGGAGCGGGCGGGTCACCGCGCGTGCCCGACCCGGGATCGTCCGCTTCCGGCGCTCCCCCGGCGACCGGCGCGCGCTCGTCCACGTCATCGCCCACACCGCCGGCGGGGGTCAGGCCGTGCGCTGAGGGTCGGGCGATCCACAGGACACGGCCCCTGCCCTCTCGCTCCCGCCGGGCGACCGTGTCAGCGACCGCCACCCCGGCTCGCCCTTCCCGCCAGCCGCTCCCCGTCGGAGCGCAGGGACAGCGCGGTGGCCGGGAGCACCTTCGCCACCAGGTCGGCGGCGACGGCGGCCAGCCGCGCGCCGTGCCGCCGGGCGTACCCGCGCATGAGCTCGAAGGCCTCGTCGACCTTGAGGCCGAGCCGCTCGGCCACGACGCCCTTCGCCTGCTCGATCACCACCCGGCTGCGCAGCGCGGTCTGGAGCTGGTCGGCCAGCTCCGTGGCGGCCGCCAACCGGGCCCGCAGCGCGAGCGTCGCCGCGGCGACGTCGGCCAGCGCCTGCACGAGCTCGGCCTCGCCGTCGGGCAGCCGGTGGTCGGCCGCACCGCAGACGCACAGGGCCCCGGTCACCCGATCGCCGACGCGGAGCGGCAGGACGTGCACCCGCCCGTACCCGGCGGCCCGGGCCAGCGGGGTGTACCGCGGCCAGCGGGCCGGGCCATCGAGCGCCACGTTGAGGAGGGGCCGTCCGGTGCGCACGCAGTCCGGGCTCGGGCCCCGCCGGCTCCGGACGTCGCACGCCGCCACCGCCACCATCCGCTCGCTTGAGCACGCCGCCACCTCCAGCTCCCCGTCCTCACCGACGACGGCCACGCTCACGTCCGTGGCCGGCACCAGCTGCCCGCACCGCTCCACGAGGAGCGCCGCGACGTCGGCGTCACCGGGGGACGCCAGCTCCACACACGCCTGGACCAACCACCGGGCCCGGTCGTCCGCACTCGCCTCTCCCACCCTTGGAGCCTCGCCGCCCGCACGGCCGCCCGCCAGGGCCGAAAGACCACATCCCCACCGGGGCGCGCCGTCAGGCCCGGTGGTGCTCGCCTTCCCTGGGGGCCGTGCCGGTCGACCGGAGCAGGCGGGCGGCGGGCGACTCGGCGTCGAACGAGCCGGGGTCGGAGGGCGGGAGCTCGGGGAGCCCGGCGGCGCCGGCGTGCTCCTCGAAGGCACCGGGCTCGGGGACGGCGACCTCGACGGCACCGACGGCCCCGGCGTGCGCCTCGAACCGGCCGACCTCGAACCCCCGCACCTCGGTGGCGGCGACGCCGACGCCGGCACCGACGAGCGCGCCCGTCCCCAGGTCGCCGTCCTCGAAGCGGCCGACCTCGAGGTCGTGGACCACCAGCCGGCGGATCCTCGGCGCGTCGAGGGGACCGGGGTCGCCGACGTCGAAGCGTCCGACGTCCGGGACCGGCGCGTCGGCGGTCCGACCGGCGTCGAGCGCATCGGCCCCGGCGACCCCAACGGCCCCACCGACCCCGACTGCCTCGGCGACCCCAACGGCCCCACCGACCTCGGCGACCCCGACTGCCTCGGCGACCCCGGCGACCGCGACAGAGCCGGCGGCGCGGGTACGTGCGCTCGCGCTCGGACCCGGCGGTTGGCGCGAGCGGGCCGGAGCGACGCCGGCGCCGGCCCCGTTCCCAGAGCCGGGACCGAGGTGCCGGAGGGCCCTCCGGAGCCGGGCGCGCAGGGTCGATCCGGTCGGGGGCGCGAGCGATGACGTGCGTACCATTTGGTACGTGTACCATATGGTACGCATGGAACGCTCCGGTAACAGTCCCGAGAAGCTGCTCGTCGACCAGGTGCTCCGCCGACTCCGCCACGGGCGGGTCGCGCTGACCTTCTGGGACGGAACCGAGCGGTACTACGACCACGGCGGCCCCGAGGTGGAGGTCGCCCTCACCAGCGCCGCCCCGATCCGCCGCGTGCTCCTCAACGTCGGGCTCGCCACCGGCGAGGCCTACATGGACGGCACGCTCGTCATCCCGGAGGACCAGCTCGCGGCGTGGTTCGAGATCGTCTACCGGAACATCCCGTCGTGGCGGGCCCGCCAGCCGTGGCGCCGGGAGCGCAACGTGCGGCGCCGCCGCCCCGACCAGATCGCCCGCCACTACGACATCGGGAACGACTACTACCGCCTCTTCCTCGGCGAGACGCTCCTCTACACCTGCGCCTACTTCGAGCGGGAGGACGACGGTCTCGACACCGCGCAGCGGCAGAAGGTCGACCTCGTCCTCCGGAAGCTCCGGCTGCGCCCCGGCCAGCGCCTGCTCGACATCGGGTCCGGCTGGGGCTACCTGTCGGTCCGGGCCGCCAAGGAGCACGGCGTGCGCGTCCACGGGGTGACGCTCAGCGCCGAGCAGCTCGCCAGCGCCCGCGCCCTCGCCGAGCGGGAAGGGGTCGCCGACCTCGTGACGTTCGAGCTGACCGACGCCCTCGACCTCGCCGGCCGGCAGCGGTTCGACCGTGTGGTCGCGGTCGGCGTCCTGGAGCACATCGGCCGCCGGAACTACGACCGGTTCTTCCGGAAGGTCCGCGACCTCCTGGTGGACGACGGGATGGCGGTGCTGCACTGCATCACCTCCCAGGTCGACCGCCGCCCCGATCCCTGGGTCGACAAGTACATCTTCCCGGGCGGCCACCTGCCGACCGTGCCGCTCGTCGAGCAGCAGTTCATCGACAACGGCCTGTGGTCGATCGACCGGGAGAACCTCTGGCACCACTACGCCCGCACGGTGGCGCTGTGGCGCGACCTCCACCGGGGTCACCGCGACCGCATCGTCGAGATG
>DATCLV010000604.1:0-6244 GCA_036563745.1 Acidimicrobiales bacterium
GATCTCCTTCATGATCTCGGTGGTGCCGCCGTAGATCCGGGTGATCCGGGCGTCCGCGTAGGCGCGGGCGATCGGGTACTCGAGCATGTAGCCGTAGCCGCCGTGCAGCTGGACGCCGGTGTCGATCACCCGACCCTGCAGCTCCGTGCACCACCACTTCGCCATCGCCGCCTCCTCGGCGGTCAGCTCGCCGGCGTTCAGCGCCAGGATGCAGCGGTCGACGAACGCCTGGGTCACCTCGATCTCTGTCGCCATCTCGGCCAGGCGGAACCGGCTGTTCTGGAACGACCCGATCGGCTGGCCGAACGCGTGGCGCTCCTTGGCGTACTCGAGGGTCCAGTCGAACGCCGCCCGGGCCGCCGCCAGCCCCGCCGCGGCGATCGACAGCCGCTCCCGGGGCAGGTTCGTCACCAGGTAGCGGAAGCCCTCGCCCTCCTCCCCCAGCCGGTTCTCCACCGGCACGCGCACGTCGGTGAAGAACAGCTCGGCGGTGTCCTGGGCGTGCAGGCCCACCTTCTCCAGGTTGCGGCCCCGCTCGAAGCCCTCCATCCCCCGCTCGATCACCAGCAGCGACATGCCCTTGTGACGCTGCGACGGGTCGGTCTTCACGGCGGTGATCACCAGGTCGGCGTTGATGCCGTTGGTGATGAACGTCTTCGACCCGTTCACCACGTAGTGGTCGCCGTCCCGCAAGGCCGTGGTCGTCATCGACGCCAGGTCCGACCCGATGCCCGGCTCGGTCATCGCCACCGCGGTCACCAGCTCCCCCGAGCAGATGCCCGGCAGCCAGCGGGCCTTCTGGTCCTCGTTCGTGAGGTCGGTGAAGTAGGGCATGCAGATGTCGTTGTGCAGCGTGAGGCCCAGCCCGGCGGCGTTGACCGCCGCGGCCTGGATCTCCTCGCTGATGACGACGTTGTACCGGAAGTCCCGCACACCCCCGCCGCCGTAGGCCTCGTCGACGTCCATGCCGAGGAACCCGGCGGCGCCCGCCTTGGTGAAGACGTCGCGGTCCATGATCCCGTCGCGCTCGAACCGGTCGTTGCGGGGCACGACCTCCTTCTCGAGGAACTGCCGGAAGCTCCGCCGGAACAGCTCGTGCTCCTCGTCGAACAGGTCGCGTCGCATGGGGCAAGTATCCGCCCTCGCCCGGCCGCCGTCCCAACGCTCGCGTGGCGGCGGGCGCGTCCCGACCGTCCTGGTCACCCCGGGGCGTAGATGTCGACGCGGCGGTCGAGGCCGAGGGTGACGGGGTCGAGGCGGCCGGTGGCGGCCAGGACGAAGGCGTGGGCGGTGGTCCGCACGGCCGGGGCGTCGCCGGGGAGGACCTCGCGGCCGTCGACCACGACGGCCGGCCCCGACCACCCGCGGCGGCGCAGCCGGAGCACGGCCGTCGTCACCGACGCCCAGCGGCCCGGCCCGTCCCAGGCGTCGCGGCCCAGGGCGACGGCGATGTCGTCGCCGTGGACGTGCAGGTCGTGGAGCAGGGTCAGGACCGCCTCCCCGAGGGTCGGGAAGCGGTCGCCCAGCGGCGCGGCCCACTGCTCGGCCGTGACGCCGGCCAGCACGGTGGCCAGCGGGGCGGCGGCCTCGCTCAGGGTGCGGGCGGCCCGGGGCGGGTCGAGCCGGCCGAACGTCGCCGCCTGGGCGTCCGGGTCGGTCGTCGGCCGGCCGGCGGCGGCGTCGACGGTCATGCCGACGACGTGCCCGGCCACGTGCCGGACCTCCCAGCCCGTGCAGCGGGTCGGCCGTCGCCAGGCCGCGTCGCCCAGCGGCTCGATCAGCCCCGCGAACGCCGCCCATGCCGCGACCAGGTCGTCGACGGTGCGCGGCCGGTCCGGCGGCCCGCCGGGCCCGGGGTCGGTCCCGGTCACGCCCGCGGCTCCGACCGGGCCTCCGCCTCGAGGACGTCCGCCACCAGGTCGGGCCGGGCGAGCATCGCCGAGTGGGACGTGGGCAGCGTGATGGTGGCGCCGGTCCGAGCGCCCAGGGCCCGCTGGCGCGCCGGGCTGATCGCCCGGTCGTGCTCGCACACCACGAACGTCGACGGCACGGACCGCCACGAGGGACGCGGCATCGTCCGGGTGAAGGGCTCCGGGTTCTGCGGGCTCAGGCGGGCGACGGCCGTGGCGGCGGCCGCCGGGTCGCAGTCGGCGTAGAAGAGGTCGACGGCCCGTGCCGGGTCGACGACGACGTAGCCGTCGTCGGTGACGGCGATCGCGTCGGCCAGACCGCCCTGCCCTTCCTCGCCGTCGCCGGCGGCTACGTCGGCCCAGGTCTCGTCCGTGTCGGCGACGAAGGCGCTCAGGAACACGAGCCGGTGCAGCGCCGGGTGGGTGACGGCGCCGGCGACCAGGCCGGCGTAGGAGTGGGCGCACACCACCGCCGGGCCCGACCGGTCGAGGGTCGCGTGGACGGCGGCGACGTCGTCGTCGAAGCCGCCGAGGTCGGCGGGGTCGCCGGCGGTCGACGGCAGCGCCGGGGCGTGGGTCGTGATGCCGCGGGCAGCGAGCTCCGACTCCACCGCCTCCCAGCACCAGGGACCGTGCCAGGCGCCGTGGAGCAGGACGACGGCGAGTGGTGACGACGAGGTCACGTGCGAGCTCCTTTCGTGGTCGACGGCGTCGCCGTGGTGGGCGGGGTGGTGGGCGGCGTCCGTCGCGGCGTGCGTGGGGGTGTCGACATCGTCGGCGTGGCGTGCGGCGATCGGTCGCGGGCCCGCAGGGCGGCGGCCAGCTCGGCGACCGCCGCCAGCTGGTCCGCCGGGTGGCGGGCCGTGGCGCGGACCACCAGGTGGCGGGCGCCCGCCGTCACGAAGCCGTGCAGGAAGTCGGCCGTGCTGGCGAGGGTGCCGGCGTGGCTGGCCTGGAAGGCGGTGACGACCTCGGGGTCGGTGCCGTAGTACGCGCCGAGGTGGGCCCGCTGCTCTCGCCGGGCGGCGGCGGGGTCGTCGTCGATCGTGACGTTGACGTAGAGCGCCGCCGCCTGCCCGTCCGGGTCGCGGCCGTGGGCTGCGGCGGCGTCCCGCACCCGGGCGAGCCCGTCGGCGTAGCGGGCGGGGTCGGGCACGAACGGCAGCCAGCCGTCGAACGCCCGGCCGGCCCGGTCGAGGGTGGCGGGGGCGTCGCCGCCCAGCCACACGGGCGGACCGCCGGGCTGCGCCGGGCGCACGCCGAGGTCGACGTCGGTCAGCGGCCACCGCTCGGAGCGCCACTCGGGCACCGGACCCCGCCACAGGTGCCGGGCCAGGTCGACGCCCTCCTCCACCCGCGGGGCGCGGCCGCGGGCGCCGACGCCCACCGCCGCCAGCTCGGCGTCGGTCCCCGGCACCGGCGCCCCGGCGCCCACGCCCAGCACCAGGCGCCCGCCGGCCAGCCCGTCGAGCGTCGCCACGGCGTGGGCCAGCGCCACCGGGTGGCGCAGCGCCGGGAGGAGCACGGCGGTCCCCAGGGTGACGCGGGTCGTGCGGGCGGCGATGGCCGCCAGGAGGGTGAGCGGCTCGAACCGGGGCCGGGCGAGGAGCGACTCGCCGACCCACACCGAGTCGAGCCCGGCGGCCTCGGCGGCGACCGCGTGCTCGACGACCGGCCGGGGCTCACCCGCGCCGAAGATCAGCTCCTCGCGGGTGGGGGCCACCACCCCGATCCGCAGCTCCGTCCGTGCCCGGCCCATGCGGCCATGGTCGGTCGCGCCGGGACGGCCGTCGATGACCCGGGGGGTCAAGCGGGCGGTGCGGTCCGGTGGAGGCCCTCGAGCAGGCGGGCGCTGTGGTCGTCGGCGGGGAGGAACGTCTCCAGCGCGAGGCCCGACGACGTCACCTCCACCGGGCTGAACAGGCTCGCCGCCACGGTGAAGAGGCGCACCGCCCCGAGCCGGGTCTTCAGTTCGAAGGTGGACAGCACGCCGTCGGGTGGCGGAGCGACCTGCGGCGCGCCGGGGTCGGGCGCGAGCGCCCGGTAGCCCTCCAGCTCCTCGACGAGCTCGGCGAGGGCCGCGTCGCCCGTGGCACGGGCCTCGTCGACCAGCCGGGCCAGCAGCTCCTCGATGCACCACGGCGAACCGGTCCCGATCCGGGGGAGCCCGTCGGGGTGCAGCGCCACGCGGAGGACGTTGACCGGCGGCACCAGCAGGTGGTCGGCGACCCCGTCGACCAGCAGGCCCGCGGCGCGGTTGGCCTCCACCACGTTCCAGTGGCGGTCGACCAGGAGCGCCGGGTTGGGCTCGTGGGCGGTCATCAGCCGGCGGAGCTGGTGCCGCAGCGGCGCCAGCTCCGGCCCGTCGACGTCGACCTCCGGGTAGTCGGGCGCCAGCCCGGCGGCGAGCAGCCAGCGGTTGCGCTCGCGCAGCGGCACCCGCAGGTGGGCGGCCAGGAGGAGCAGCAGCTCCCGGCTCGGCGTGGCGCGGCCGGTCTCGACGTAGCTGAGGTGGCGGGTCGACACGCCGGTCTCGACCGACACGTCGAGCTGGGTCAGGCCCCGCCGCCGGCGCCAGTCCCGCACCAGCGCCCCGACCCCCACGTCGCCGCTTCCGCTCCCACGCGCCGGTCCGACCACCTGCTCAAGCTATCGACGGGCCCCGCCGGTCGATCGTCGCCCGGGCGCGCGATCGCTTGATCGCCCGAACCGGCGTCGCCCACGTGTGGCGCCGGGCCGACGGCCCGTGCACCCGACGGCCGGCGTACGGTCCCGTCCCGCCACTCCCTCAACGGCGGGACGGGACCGTCGCGGCAGCCGGATCGCGGCGGAAGCGACCCGGCCGGCGGAGCGAGTGGGCAGCCCCCAGTACGGCCCGCTCGCCCGAGCTGTCGGATGCGTCGAGCGTGTCCTCGGTCCCTCGGTCCCCTCTCGGCGCCGGCGTGGCGTCCGGCGCGGGTCGGCCTGTCGGGGGCCAGCGTAGGACGGGTGGGCGACCCGGACCACCCCAAGCGGGGTCGAGTTCACGGCGAGTTCTTCTGACGGCCCGTCAGGTTCCGGCGTAGCCTCGCGCCGGACGGTGACGAGCTGGCGACGAGCGCGGCGACCGAGGGGGATCGACGATGACGTACCGGGTGGTGCAGTGGAGCACCGGGAACGTGGGACGGCACGCCCTGACGGGCATCGACGCCCGGCCCGACCTGGAGCTGGTGGGCGTGTGGGTGTCGAGCGACGCGAAGGCCGGCGTCGACGCCGGCGAGCTCGCCGGGCTCGGCCGGCCGCTGGGCGTCACCGCCACCACCGACGCCGAGGCGCTGCTCGCCCTGGAGCCCGACTGCATCGTCCACACCGCCATGGCCGACCACCGGCTCACCGAGGCGATCGACGACCTCGCCCGGTTCCTGCGGGCGGGCATCGACGTGGTGTCGAGCGGGCCGGTGTTCCTCCAGTACCCCGACGGGGTCATGCCCGACGCCATGATCGAGCCGGTGCGGGCGGCCGCGGCCGAGGGCGGGGCCAGCCTGTGGGTCAACGGCATCGACCCCGGCTTCGCCAACGACTGGCTGCCGCTCACGCTCACGTCGATCTCCGAGCGCATCAAGCAGGTGCGCTGCATGGAGATCCTCAACTACGCCACCTACGACCAGGGGATGATCCTGTTCGACGTCATGGGGTTCGGGCAGCCCATGGACGCGGCGTCGGTGCCGCTGCTGCTCACCCCGGGCGTGCTGACCACGGCGTGGGGGTCGGTCGTCCACCAGATCGCCGCCGGGCTCGGCGCCGAGCTCGACGAGGTCGAGGAGTGGTACGAGCGGCGGCCCGCGCCCGAGACGTTCACGATCGCCTCCGGGACCATCGAGGAGGGGACGGTCGCCGCGCTGCGGTTCGAGGTGCGGGGGCTGCGGGACGGCGAGCCGATCGTGGTGCTGGAGCACGTCACCCGCCTGCGCGACGACCTCGCCCCCGACTGGCCCCAGCCCGCCGGCCACGGCTGCTACCGGGTGGTGGTGACCGGCGAGCCCAACTACACGCTCGACCTCCAGCTCCTCGGCACCGACGGCGACCACAACACCGCGGGCCTCAAGGCCACGGCGATGCGCCTCGTCAACGCCGTCCCCGCCGTCGTCGCCGCGCCCCCGGGCCTCCTCACCGCCCTCGACCTCCCCCTCATCACGGGCCACGGCCTCCTGTAGCGCTGTCCGCCGGCTCAGAGCCCCTGGTCACCAGGCGGGGCGGATCGGTGGCAGCCGACCGCCGTGGGTGGCCCGCATGACCGTGAGCAGGTCGTCGCGCAACGCCTCGACCCGGGGGCGCCCCACGATGCCCGCCCACTC
>DATCLV010000640.1:0-5144 GCA_036563745.1 Acidimicrobiales bacterium
ACCCGCCAGGCCCAGCGGTGCATGCCCATCACGAAGTCGAAGATCGAGGTGGGGTAGCGCCGGCCGATGGCCAGGTGCACGCCGGCGACCAGCGCCAGGAAGCCGACCAGGCCGCCGAGGCCCAGCCGGGGACCGCCGAGGAAGATCCCGACGAGCACGTAGTGGGGGATAGCCAGCAGCCACCACTTCACCCACACCAGCCCCCGGGACAGCGACTCCGGGTAGGCGATGTCGAGCTCGGCCGGGTAGTCGGGCACGGCGTCGAGGGTGAAGGGCGGGTAGCGGTCGGTGGTGAGCGTGAAGGCGTAGAGCTGCACCCGCCACGACCAGCGCATCACGCCGAGGTTGAAGTCGAAGATGCCCCGCGGGTAGCGGCCGGTGAACACGATCGCGACCCCGGCGATGAACGTCAGCACCAGGAACGCGATCCACAGCACCACCAGCACGACGATGTGCGGGATGACGAGGATCCACTTCACCAGCCACAGCCAGCGGTGGAGCGGCTCGTCGAGCCGGGCCCGCACCGTCACGGGAGGGCTCGGTGGCGGTGCGGGCCCGGCGGTGGGTGGCGTCTCGCCGACGTCGGCAGCGACGTCGGCGCCGCCGCCGAAGCCGAGGGGCTCGGTGGCCGCGGGCTCGGTGGCCGGCGCGGGATCGACCGGATCGGCGTCGACGGGCTCGGTCGGGCCGGTGTCGCTCATCGCTCGCCCTCCGGGGTGCCGTTGAAGTGGTCGATCAGCAGCGGCTTCAGCAGGTCGCGCATCGACACGACGCCGACGAGCCGGTCGACGTCGCCCTCGACGACCGGGATGTGTCGGACGCCGGCGTCGAGCATCAGGAAGACGATGTCGAGCACGGGGTCGGCCGGCTGGGCGGACACGACGTTGCGGCTCATCGCCTCGGCGGCGGTGACCTCGTCGGGGTCGGCGCCCACGGCCAGCTGGGCGACCACGTCGCGCTCGGAGATCACGCCCGCGATCGACGTGGCCTCGCCGCGCACAACGGCGGCCCCCACGTTCGACTCCCACAGCTGCCGGGCGACGGTCCGCAGCGTGGCGTCGGGGTCGACGGTGACCGCGGGTCGGGCGGCGTCGAAGGCGTGGTCACGCACGGTGAGTTCCATGGTGGGCTCCTGTTCTCTCGGGCCGCTGCGCTGCTGCTGAGCGCTGTCACTTCGTGCCTTCGACCCCCATCGTCGGGCCCCCGATCCCGCGTTCGATAGGGCCGAAGGACCGTCCCGGCCAGGACTCCTCGCCACTTCGGGAGTAGTCGGCCGCGCGGCGCGGTCCGGCGACCGCCACGAGCGAAAGGGGCTTCCGGCACTGCCGTCGGAAAGCGCGCCACGCGATGCTGGCCACGGTGCCGCAGGCCGCGCCCCGGCCCGGCACCTACGGCGGAAACAGAAAGGCAAGCGAGATGCGTGCGATGACGATGTTCGTCACCTTCGTGGTGGCGATCCTGGTGTTCGCTTCGGCGGCGGTCCGGCCCGGCGCGGGCGTCGCCGACGACGACGGGCAGCTCCTGCCCGGCCAGCAGCTGGCCCCCGGCCAGGAGCTGGTGTCGGAGGACGGGCGGTTCGTGCTCGACATGCAGCGGGACGGCAACCTCGTCCTGCGGGGCTCCGACGGTGGCGTGCTGTGGGAGACCGGCACGGCCGCGCTCGGGAGCAGCCTCGTGGTCCAGGTGGGTGGGAACGTCGTCGTCACGGCGCCCAGCGGTGCCCCGCAGTGGTCGACCGGCACCGGGGACGCCGGCCACGTGACCCTCGAGCTGCGCGACGACGGCCGCCTGGTCGTCGTCGACCAGCACGGTACCGAGCGCTGGTCGACGCCGACGGTCCCCGTGACCTGACGACCCGACCCGGTGAAATTGCGTTCGTGAGGCCGCACATGTCGGCCTCATGAACGCAATGTGGGTGGGGGTGCCGCCGGTCGGCGCCCGCTGGTCAGAGGTGGGCGCCGCCGGTGGCGTCGACGACCTGCCCGGTCACCCACCGGGCGTCGTCGGAGGCGAGGAACGCCACCACGTCGGCGACGTCGTCCACCTGCCCGACCCGTCCCAGCGCGGCGGACGCGGCGACCGCCCGCTCGGCCTCGGCGTTGCCCCGCAGCCACGCCGCGTTCATGTCGGTGTCGACGACGCCCGGCGCCACCGCGTTCACCGTGATGCCGCGCCCGCCCAGGTGCTGGGCGAGGGTCCGGGTGAAGCTGTCGACCGCACCCTTGGTGGCGGCGTAGGCGATGATCTCGGGCAGGGCGATCCGGGTCACCCCGGACGAGACGTTGATGATGCGGCCGCCGTCGCGCAGGCGCTTCACGCCGTGCTGCGCCAGGAAGAACGGCGCCTTCACGTTGACCTCCAGCATCTCGTCGAACGCCTCGACCGAGGTCTCCTCCAGCAGCCCTCGCCGGGTGATCCCCGCGTTGTTCACCAGGATGTCGAGCCCCGGCTCGTCGGCGTGCTCGCCGATCCGGCCGTCGAACGCGGCCCACAGCTCCTCGGCGTCGCCCGGCACGCCCAGCTCGGCCCCGAGGGCGAAGGCCCGGCCACCCCGGGCCCGGATGCCCTCGACCACCTCGTCGGCCGCCGCGGCGTTGCGTCCGTAGTGGACCGCCACCAGCGCACCCCGCGCCGCCAGCCGCTCGGCGATCGCCCGGCCGATGCCCCGGCTGGCGCCGGTGACCAGCGCGACCTTGCCCGTGAGCCCCGCATGCCCCGCACGCCCTGCCTGCCACGCGTGCCCCGTGGGCTCCACGAGCTCCGTGCGCTCCGTCATCGTTGCCTCCTCATTTCCGTAGGGATCGCTACAGAACGAGGAGGCTACCGACTTCTGTAGCGATCGCTATAACCTCGGCGCATGGCCACCACCCAGGGACGACCGCGCAGCTTCGACCGAGCGGCCGCGCTCGACCGGGCGACGCACCTGTTCTGGGAGCGCGGCTACGAGGGCACGTCGATCGCCGACCTCACCGAGGCGATGGGGATCCACCCGCCCAGCCTCTACGCGGCCTTCTCCGACAAGCGGACCCTGTTCGAGGAGGTGGTCGAGCGCTACGGGGCCACGTTCGGCGCCTTCATGGACGCCGCGCTCCGGGAGGAGCCGACGGCGTACGCCGCCTTCGCCCGGATGCTCCGGGAGGCGGCCGACGAGTACACCGACCCCGGCCACCCGCCGGGCTGCCTGATCATCAGCGCCGCCACCAACGTCCCGGCCGCGCACCGCGACGTGCAGGACGCCCTGTGCCGGCTGCGCAACCGGAACCTCGAGCGGTTCGAGGCCCGGCTGCGCGCGGCGGTCGCCGACGGCGAGCTCCCCGCCGACGCCGACCCCCGGGCGCTCGCGGTCTTCTACGCGGCGGTGATCCAGGGCATGTCGCAGCAGGCCCGTGACGGGGTCGGCCGGGCGCAGCTCCGGGCGGTCGCCGAGCTGGCGCTGTCGACCTGGCCGGGGACGCCGTCACCGGCCCCGAAGCAGCGTTGATCGGGCCGGGCCGGGCCGAGGCGGGCGGCCGGATCGACGCGGTCTGCTCAGGGGCGGACCACCTCGCCGGTGCCGGCGGGGAGGACCTCGACCCAGGTGACGCCGGGCGTGAGCGCGAAGGGCGTGCCGTCGAGGTCGGCGAACGTGGTGGGGGCGTCGGCCGACGGCTTCACCCACCGGCCCCGGACGGCCTGGCCGGCGGTGAGCAGCCAGGCGTCGCCCTCGCCGACCGTCACGGCCTCGGGGACGACCGCACCGGTCGAGTCCCGGACGCCGCTGTCGCGGTACTCCGTGGTCCGGACGACCACGTTGGCGGCGGTGACCGGATCGCCGTCGGCGTCGACGTGCGGGCTGCCGTCCTGGGTGCGCCGCCACGCACCCGACCCACCGCCGGCGTCGGCGTCCCAGGTCCACTCGATCGTCGTGCCCAGGGTCGACGCCCGGTAGCCGGACGCGGGCTCGACGCCGGCGCCCACCGGGCCCGCCGAGTCGTCCTCGTGCCGATAGGCGAACAGGGCCGGCGGTGTCGTCCCGACGTCGTCGTCGCCGTCGTCCGCCGCCTCCCGGAGGGCCGCCGGAGCGGCGACCAGGTTGTACGGGGCCCGCCGGTCGGCGTCGCGGCGGTAGGCGTCGGGCGCGGCGGCGAACCCGACGTCGACCAGGTCGGCGTCCTCGACCAGCGCCCGGAAGGTCGGGTTGGCCCCCGACCAGGCGAACAGCGGCCGGCCCAGCTCGGCGAGGAGCTCGACGTCGGTCGACCGGGCCGATCGCACGGGCCCCACCTCGTCCGGGTCGTGGGAGTGGAACACGACCAGGTACCGGGTGAGACCGCCCTCGACCAGCTCCTCGATCACGACGTCGGCGTCACCCAGCCCGATCTGGGGCCGGCCGCCGACCGTGGCGTCGACCTTGACGGCCAACGCGGGGCGGGTGGGGTCCGGGTCGCCGTCGTCGACGGGGGTGCCCCGCAGGGGCCACGTCGTCGGGGCGTCGGCGCCCGGGCCGTCCCCGGCGTCCGGCGCGGCGTCGTCCTCGTCGACGGCGGCGCGGACCAGCGCGCCGGCCGCGCCGGCGACGGCGGCGATCGCGACCACCGCCAGGAGCCGGCGCGACCGAGGCCTCATCGCCCGTCCGGGGGGACCACGACGACCGGCCCGGGTGCGTGCTGGGCGACCTGCTGGCTCACCGAGCCGAGCAGGAGGCGCTGGAACCCGCCCCGGCCCCGGGAGCCGACCACCACGAGGCCGGCGCCCTGTGCGGCGGCGAGCAGGGCGGGCGCCGCCGCACCGCAGGTGACCCCGCGCTGCACGTCGACGCCGGTCGTGTCCTCGGCGGCGAGGGCCCGGTCGACGATCTCGTTGGCGGCCTGCTCGGCGAGGGTCGGCTCGAAGGCCACGATGGCGAACGGCCCGCCGACCACGGGCGCCGACCAGGCGTGGACCACGTCCAGCCGGGCGCCGCGGGCCCGGGCCTCGTCGATCGCCCAGCGCAGGGCCCGCTGGGCGACGGGGGAGCCGTCGACACCGACGACCACCCGCTCGGGCCCGGCGTCGGCCCCGTCCGACCCGTCCACCTGCGCCCCGTGCCGGATCACGGCGACCGGGCAGGGGGCGTGGTGCAGGCAGTGGTTGCTGACCGACCCCAGCAGCAGGCCCTTGAACCC
>DATCLV010000660.1:0-4523 GCA_036563745.1 Acidimicrobiales bacterium
CCTGGGCGCCCTCGAGCGTGAAGGCGGTCCAGGTGGTGGCCCCGAGGCCGTCGGCGCCGCCGAAGGTGGCGATGCCGACCACGGTCACCTCGACCGGCTCGGGGGTCTGCACGAGGGTGGTGTCGCCCAGCTCGACCTCCGCCAGCTCGGCGGCGCCGCGGTTGACGACCACCTCGTCGGGGGCCTCGGGGGCGCGGCCCTCGACCAGCTCGTAGGGGTTGAGGTCCGGGTCGGTGATCCAGCTGCCGGCGAGCCGGGGCGGGCCGTTGCCGCCGACGGGCTCGCCGTCCCGGCCGACGAGGGCGCCGTAGCCGACGACCTGCCCCTCGGCCTCGGCGACGCCGTCGAGGCGGGCCAGCTCGTCGACCAGCGACTCGTCGAGCGGGCCGCGGTCGTCGTCGGCCCCGTCGGTCTCGATCACGGAGGCGCTGCGGACGACCACGTCGGTGCCGGCCGACACCTCGGCGAACAGCCGGTCGAAGTTGGCGCTCAGCGTGTCGCCGAGCACGAGGGTGCCGGCCAGGAAGGCGACGCCCAGGAACACGGCCACGGTCGTGCCGACGAGGCGGCGGCGCCGGGCCCACAGGGAGGTGAGGGCGATGCGGATCACGACGGGACCTCCTCGGTCGAGTCGGCGGAACCGGCCGAGCCGGTCGAGTCGCCGGCACCGGCGGCACCGGCGGCGGCGCCCGGGGCGCCGAAGGCCTTCATGCGGTCGAGGACGCGCTGGGCGGTGGGGTCGGCCATGGCGTCGACGGGCCGGCCGTCGGCCAGGAACACCACGGCGTCCGCGTAGGCGGCGGCGACCGGGTCGTGGGTGACCATGACCACGGTCTGACCGAGCTCGTCGACCGCCTGGCGCAGGAACCCGAGGATCTCCGCCCCGGAGTGCGAGTCGAGGTTGCCGGTGGGCTCGTCGGCGAAGACCAGCTCGGGCCGGGTGACCAGCGCCCGGGCCACGGCGACCCGCTGCTGCTGGCCGCCGGACAGCTCGCTCGGCCGGTGGTGCAACCGGTCGGCCAGGCCGACGGTGGCGACCACCCGGTCGAACCACACCGGGTCGGGCTCACGGCCGCCGAGGGTGAGCGGCAGCAGGATGTTGGCCCGGGCGGTCAGCGTCGGCACCAGGTTGAACGCCTGGAAGACGAAGCCGATCCGCTCCCGGCGCAGCAGGGTGAGCTGGTCGTCGGAGAGGTCGGACAGGTCGTCGCCGCCGATCTCCACGCGGCCGGCGGTGAGCGTGTCAAGCCCGGCCATGCACTGCAGGAGCGTCGACTTGCCCGAGCCCGACGGCCCCATCACGGCCGTGAGCCGGCCGGCGGGGATGGCGAGCGTGGCCTCGTCGAGGGCCCGGACGGCGGTCGGGCCGGTGCCGTAGACCTTGGTGGCCTCGACGGCCCGGGCGGCGATCGCCGCCGACCCCGGGTCGAACATCGCCGCGGCGGCCGCGGCACCGACGGATCGGGGCCCCGGCGGGCCCGAGGGGCCGGTCGAGGCGGGGGAAGGAGTGGGGATCGCTGCGGTTCGTGCCATGCCTCCCAGCGTGAAGATCCGGGTCGTCCCGGTCGTCCGCCCGGCGGCGGGACCTGTCCTGCGCCCGCCGGCGTACGTGCCAGGCCCCCACCGCGGCCGCGTACTCCCGGGGGAGTACGCGGCGAGCCGCCGGCCGGTGGATGCCCCCGGCGCCGCCGGTTCGTACGCTCGGTGCCGTGCCCGCCGCGCTGACCTCCCTGCGCTCCCGCCTCGGGGCGATCGGCAACGCCGAGCTCGTCTCGCTGGCCGTGACCGTGGTCGCCGGCGTCCTGACGCTCGGCGGCACCGCCGCGGCCGCGCACGGCCAGCCCGAGCGCGACTTCGGGCTCCCGGGCGTCGCGCTCCTGGCCACGGCGGTGCTCGCCCTGTTCTTCCGGCACCGCCACGCCGTGCCGGTCCTGGCGGTGGTGGTGGCGGTGATCGCCACCTACTGGTCGCTCGACTTCGCCCGCGGCCCGGTGTTCTTCCCGCTGCTCGTGGCCTTCGTGACCGTGGTGCTCCAGGGCCACCGGCTGGCGGCGATCGTGTCGCTCCTCGTGGGGTTCGTCGTGTTCCCGTGGGGCGGCTACCTGCTCGGCACCACCGACGAACGGCCCACGTGGAGCGTCCTCCTGGGGCTGGCCGCCTGGCTGGTGACGTTGATCAGCGTCAGCGAGCTGGTCCGCTCCCGCCGCGACCGGGCGGCCGCCGCCGCGGCGTCCGAGGCCGAGGCGCAGCGGCGCCGGGTCACCGAGGAGCGCCTGCGCATCGCCCGCGAGCTCCACGACGTCGTGGCCCACAACATGTCGCTCATCTCGATCCAGGCCGGCGTCGCGCTCCACCTGCTCGACTCGAAGCCCGAGCAGGCCCGCACGTCCCTGTCGACCATCCACCAGGCCAGCAAGGAGGCGCTGGTGGAGCTGCGGTCGATCCTCGGGGTGCTGCGCCAGGTCGACGAGCCCGACGACGAGGCCGCGCCCCGGGCGCCCACCTCGGGCCTGGCCCGGCTGGACGACCTGGTGGCGCGGTCGCAGGCCGCCGGCCTCGACGTGCGGCTGGACGCCGACGCCGACGACCTCGCCGGCCTCCCGGGCGCCGTGGACCTGGCGGCGTACCGGATCGTGCAGGAGTCGCTCACCAACGTGGCCCGGCACTCGGACGACACCGCGCCGGTGGTCCGGCTGCGGCGCACGGCGGACGACCTGGTGGTCGAGGTGCTCGACGAGGGCCGTCCCCGCAACGCCCGTGACGCCCGTGACGCCCGCGGAACGCGCGACGGCCGAGGCGCCCGCGATGCCCGGGACACCCGGGAGACCCGGGACACCCCCGGGGGCGGGGGCTACGGCATCGCCGGGATGCGCGAGCGTGCCGCCGCCGTGGGCGGGCGCCTGGAGGCCAAGCCCCGGCCGGGACAGGGCTTCGCCGTGCGGGCCTGGCTGCCCCTCACCGACGAGGCCCGCGAGCGCGTGCAGGATGGAACCCCATGATCCGAGTGGTGCTGGTGGACGACCAGGCGCTGGTGCGGGCCGGGCTGCGGGCGCTGCTCGACTCCGAGGACGGCATCGAGGTGGTCGACGAGGCCGGCGACGGCGCCGAGGCCCTGCGGGCCGTGGCCGAGCACGGGCCCGACGTCGTGCTGATGGACATCCGGATGCCGGGCATGGACGGCCTGGAGGCCACCAAGGCGATCGCCGCCGACCCCCGCTACCAGGACGTCCGCATCGTGATCCTGACCACCTTCGACCTCGACGAGTACGTGTTCGAGGGCCTGCGGTCGGGCGCCAGCGGGTTCCTGGTGAAGGACACCGACCCCGGCGACCTGCTGCGGGCCGTCCGGGCCGTGGCCGCCGGCGACGCGCTCCTGTCGCCCCGGGCCACCCGCCGGCTGGTGGAGGAGTACGCCACCCGGGCCAAGCCGGCCGAGCGGGCGCCCAGCCTCGACCTGCTCACCGACCGCGAGCGCGAGGTGATGGCCCAGGTGGCGGCGGGCCTGTCGAACGACGAGATCGCCGAGGCGCTGTACATCAGCCCCACCACGGCGAAGACCCACGTGAGCCGGGCGATGGTGAAGCTCGGCGCCCGCGACCGGGCCCAGCTGGTGGTCTACGCCTACGAGACCGGCCTGGTCCGTCCCGGCTGGACGGAGTGACCGGCGCCCGCCCGGCGGGCCGTGGCGAGCCCGACCGCGGTCGAACCGGACCCGGTCGAACCGGGTCGCCGAGCCGGCACCGCTCCTGTCGGTCCCCGTCCCCCGCCCGCCGGTGGACGGGGACCGGCCTACCAGAGCTGGTCGGTGTAGGTGTCGGTGCCGGGGATCGTCGGGACGAACGGTGACGCCCAGCGGACCGTACCGCCGCCGCCCTGCCGGAGCTGCTCGGCGTAGGCGCCGACCGCCGGCCACCAGGACCGGGGCTCGCTGTCGGCGAACCACAGCTGCAGCTCGCGCCGCTGCACGCCCTCGGTGCCCGGCTGGGTGACCGGCGCCCCGGGCGGCAGCGGGATGCCCGACCACCGCAGGATCAGCGCCACCGACGAGTCGGGGCCCGGCGACCACTGCGGCACCGGCGCCTTCCGGTCGGCGCCCTCGGGGCGCTCGACGACCACCGCCGCCAGCCCCCGGAACGGGTGGTCGAGCGCCAGCTCGGGCGGGACGCCGTCCACGTCCCGGCGGGTGGCGCCCCGGTACCGGTACAGCAGCGTGTGGACGTGGTCGCGGTGGGGGAACATCCGGCCGTTGTCGTGCAGCCACCGCACCTGGCGGGACGCCCAGTCGGTGTTCTCCTCGGCCCGCCCGTCGAGCACCCAGTAGAGCGCCAGGTACGAGCCGGCGGCGTCGTCGCCGAACAGCGGCGGTGCGCCCGTGACCGACGAGCCGAGCCGCAGGTCCTTCAGGTCGCGGGTGGCGACCCAGCGGCGCCCGGCGAAGAACCAGGGCCCGACCATGCAGCCGGCGTAGAAGTGGTCGCGCTCGTACCAGCGGTTGTAGGCGACCTCGTGGCCCTTGTGCGGTT
>DATCLV010000665.1:0-3790 GCA_036563745.1 Acidimicrobiales bacterium
CGATGCCGGCGTTGTTGACCAGCAGGTGCAGGTCGTCGCGCCCGTGCCGCTCGGCGACCTCGGCGGCGAACCGGGCCACCGAGGCCTCGTCGGCCACGTCGCACTCGTGGCCCGTCACCGTCACGTCGACGCCGTCCGCGCCGGCGGCGCCCGACGCCGCGGCGGCCGCGGTCTCGGCGGCGACCCCGGGACGGACGTCGCAGGTGGCCACCGAGCACCCGGCGGCGGCGAGCTGCATCACCAGCTCCCGCCCGATGCCGGAGCCGCCCCCGGTCACGACGGCGAGCTTCCCCTCGAACGATTGCATCGTGATCACCTCTCTCGCCCGAGACGCTCCCAGAGCCGCCCGCCGGGGGCAATCGAAATACCCGTACGATCGCCGGACATGTCGTGGGAGTTCCTGGTGACGTCGGTGGTCGTGGCGGTGATCCCGGGCACGGGGGTCGTCTACACGGTGTCGTCGGCACTGGGCGGCGGCTGGCGGCGGGGCCTGTTCGCCGCCCTGGGCTGCACGCTGGGGATCGTGCCGCACGTGCTGGCGGCGCTGCTCGGCCTCTCCGGCCTGATGCAGGCGGGCGCGGTGGCCTTCGAGGTCGTGCGCTGGGCGGGCGTCGCCTACCTGGTCTTCATGGGCGTGACGATGTGGCGCGACCGCGGGGCGCTGCGCCTCGATGCCAGCGAGGCCGGCGACGCCCGGCGCGACGGGGCGCCCCGGGCGATGACCACGGTCGTGTGGCGCGGGATCCTCGTGAACCTGCTGAACCCCAAGCTCACGGTGTTCTTCCTCGCCTTCCTGCCCCAGTTCCTCGACGGCGACCAGGGCCTGGTCGACCTGCGGCTCATCGCCCTCGGCGCCGTGTTCATGCTGGTGACGCTGGTGGTGTTCGCCGGGTACGCCGCGCTGAGCGCGTTCGTCCGGGAGAAGGTCCTGGCCGCGCCCCGGGTGCTCCGCCGCATCCAGCGGGCCCTGGGGGCGCTGGTGGTCGGCGCCGCCGCCCGCCTCGCCCTGACCGACTCCTGACCGACGCCTGACCGGCCGGACAAGGTCCGGGTAGGTCCGGGTCAGGCGAGCCGGGACAGGAGCTTGGCCAGCGACTCGCGGAAGTCGGGGAGCAGCGGCAGCCCCGCCAACCGCAGGGCCGCGTTGTCGAGCACCGAGTTCGCCGGGCGCGGCGCGGGGCGGGGCGGGTCGAGCTCGGCGGTGGTGATCGGCCGCACGATCGACGGGTCGTTGCCCGACAGCTCCAGGATCGTGCGCACGAACTCGTACCAGCTCACCGCACCCTGGTTGGTGACGTGGAACGTGCCGCCGATCCGAGCGGCCGCCAGCTGCCGCAGCGCGACCGCCAGGTCGGCGGTGAACGTGGGGCAGCCCCGCTGGTCGTCGACGAACGCCAGCTCCGGCCGGTCGGCCAGGCCCAGCACGGTCTTCACCATGTTGTGGCCGTGCTCGCCGCACACCCACGACGTCCGCACCACGGCGGCGCCGGGGCAGTGGGCCCGCACCTCCTCCTCGCCGCCCAGCTTGGAGCGCCCGTAGACCGACATCGGGTTGGTGGCGTCCCACTCGACGTACGGCCCGTCCTTGGTGCCGTCGAACACGTAGTCGGTCGACACGTAGGCCAGGTAGGCGCCGACCCGCCGGCAGGCGTCGGCCACCCAGCGGGTGCCGAGGGCGTTGACCCGGTAGGCGCGGTCGGGGTCGGACTCGCAGGCGTCGACCGCCGTCCACGCCCCCACGTGCAGGACCACGTCGGGCTCCAGCCCGGTGATCGCCTGGAAGACCTGGTCGCGGTCGCCGACGTCGAGGGCGGCGCGGTCGGCGCCGGTCACCTCGTCGCCGGCGGCCTCGCAGACGGCCACGACGTCGTGGCCGAGCTGGCCGCCGGCCCCGGTGACCAGGACCTTCACCGGCGCTCCTTCAGCGGGCGCCACCACCACTCGTTCTTCCGGTACCAGTCGACGGTCTCGGCCAGCGCCTCGTCGAACGTGCGCTGCTTGCGCCAGCCGAGCTCGGTGATCTTGGTGATGTCGACCGAGTAGCGGCGGTCGTGGCCGAGGCGGTCCTCGACGTAGTTCACCATCTCCTCGCCGACGCCGAACGCGGCGAGCAGCTTGTCGACCAGCACCCGGTTCGGCGTCTCGTTGCCGGCGCCGATGTTGTAGATCTCGCCCGGCGCGCCCTTCTCGAGGACCAGCGCCACGGCGGCGCAGTGGTCGTCGACGTAGAGCCAGTCGCGCTCGTTCATCCCGTCGCCGTAGAGCGGCACCGGGATGCCGTCCATCAGGTTGGTGGTGAACAGCGGGATGACCTTCTCCGGGAACTGGTAGGGCCCGAAGTTGTTCGTGCAGCGGGTGACGGTGACCGGCAGCCCGTACGTGTGGTGGTACGAGAGGGCGATCAGGTCGGAGCCGGCCTTCGACGCCGAGTACGGCGACCGGGGCTCCAGCGGGTCGGTCTCCTTCGACGACCCCACCTCCACCGAGCCGTACACCTCGTCGGTGCCGATGTGGATGACCCGGGGGATCTCCAGGCGCCGGGCCGTGTCCATCACCACGTTCGTGCCGAAGCAGTTGGTGTTGACGAAGTCGTCGGGCCCCGCGATCGACCGGTCGACGTGGCTCTCGGCGGCGAAGTGGACCACGGCGTCGTGGCCCCGCATCGCGTCCTCCAGCGTGCCCGGGTCGCAGATGTTGCCCTTGACGAACTGGAAGCGGGGGTTGTCGTCGACGTCCTTGAGCGTGGAGAGGTTCCCGGCGTAGGTGAGGGCGTCGTAGACGGTCACCTCGTCGTCGGTGTTCGCCAGCACGTAGCGGACGTAGTTGGAACCGATGAAACCGGCACCGCCGGTCACGAACTGCTTCATCGTCCTTATCTCTCCCAGGGCCGCTCAGGTACGCAGGGCAGCGTAGGGGCGGCGGTCGGCGGGCAGGTCGGCACGGCGGGGGTTGGCCTTGTCGCGCTCGGACAGGACCGGGTCGGTGACCCCCCAGTCGGCGCCGATCTGCGGGTCGTCCCAGGCCACGCCCAGCTCGTCGGCCGGGTTGTAGTAGCCGTCGACCAGGTACGTGATCGTCATGTCGGTGAGGGCGGCGAAGCCGTGCGCCACGCCCGGCGGGATGTAGATGCCGCGGTGGTCGTGGTCGACGCCCGGGGTGCCGGGCTCGCTGCCCAGGTCGATCGTCATGGTGGCACCGTCGGTCTTCGACCCCTCGCGCAGGTCGTGGAGCACCACCCGGGCCTTGCCGAACGGCACGTACCAGTAGTCGGCCTGGTGGAGGTGGTAGTGGAGGCCGACGACGGCCCCGGCCCGGCGGTCGCCCCGGTTGCCCTGGATCATCTCTCGGCCCGACGGGAACCACTGCCGGCGGTAGGTCTCGATGAAGATGCCGCGGGCGTCGCCGTGGATGGCGGGCTCGACGACGTAGACGCCGTCGATCTCGTCGGAGGGGTGGATGGTGGCCAAGGGTCGTTCCTTCTCGGTCGCGGATCGGTTCGGTCGCCGCCCGGGCGGGGGCGACGGGTGGGGCCGGGCGCGGCCGGCCCGCGTGGTCGTGCTGTCGGTCGTCAGTGCAGCTCGACGACCGAGTGGTCGCCGAGCATGAGGCGCAGGGCGCGGGGCCGCCGGTCGGAGCGCGAGACCTCGACCTCGCGCCCGATCAGGCTGTCGGTGAGGCGGGGGACGTCGACGATCGAGCTGCGCTGCAGCACCACGGAGTGCTCCATCTCGGCGTCGACGATCTCGCAGTCGGCGGCGATCGAGCTGAACGGGCCCACGTAGCTGTTCAC
>DATCLV010000667.1:0-2939 GCA_036563745.1 Acidimicrobiales bacterium
CGGCCCGACCGACCACGGCCGCCGGCCCGACGGGCGCCGTCGCCCCGGCGCAGGTGGCGGGGCGGGGGCGGCGAGCCCGACACGGGGTCGATGTCCGGGGCCGGGGGCGGCAGCGGCACCACGACCACCTCCCGGGTCTCCAACCCGGGGCGCAGCGGATCGTCCTCGTGGGGCTCGCCCGCCAGCGGCAACGGGGGTGGCGGCGGCGTCACCGGGCCCGGCGGCACCGTCGCGGCGTCGTCGTGGAGTCGAGTGGCGATCCCCTCCCACACGCCGGCCGGCGGCTCCTCGGCCACGGCCGGGGCGGAGAGAGTCGACCGGTGCCGGTCGAGCTCGTGGCGACAGCCGGCGCACTCGGCCAGGTGGGACTCGACCGCGGCGCGCTCGACCGGGTCCAGGGCGTCGACGGCGTAGGCCGCCAGGTCGTCGACAGGATGGGTCTCGGGCTCGGGCGTCATGACGTCAAACCCTCGGTTGCCAGCGTACGACGAAGGTGCTCCAACGCCGAAGGGATCCGGCCCTTCTCCGTGCCTTCTGGCTGGTCGAGCAGCCGGGCGGTGGCCCGGTAGGAGGCCCCGCCGAAGCAGGCCGTCCGGGAGGACCGGGCGGGACGGACGGGGCGGGGGGACCGGGCAGGCAGCGGGGGCCGGGAGCACCACCCAGCGGAACGGCAACGACCAGGCAGGGACGAGGCGCCGGGCGGAGCCGATAGCACCGCGCGGGCAGGCGGTCCGCGAGGACCAGGCAGGCAGCGGGGACCGGGAGCACCACCCAGCGGAACGGCTACGACCAGGCAGGGACGGAGCGCCGGGCGGAGCTGGTGACGCGGGCCGGAGGTCGTGTCGGGGCGCCGGAGCAGGGGGCGGCGGGGTGGTGTCGTTGGCCACGCAGCGATGTTCCGGCCTCGTCCACGGTGTTCGGCACGCGCCGGCCCGCCGGATCACGCCGTTCCCAGATTTCCCGCGTTCCTTCCACGACCCAGCGTGGTCGAAGGGTTACACTGCCGACCGCCGGGCGGCACTCAAAGGGGCAGACGAGTACCTACTGGCATGGCCTACTTCCTCGGGATCGACCTGGGCACCACGTACACCGCAGCGGCACGGTGGCGGGACGGGCGCCCCACCATCGCCCGGCTGGGCAGCCACTCGGCGGAGATCCCGTCGGTGGTGCTGCTGAAGGAGAACGGCGAGGTCATCACCGGTGAGGCGGCCGAGCGCCGGTCGCTCATCGAACCCCACCGGGTGGCCCGTGAGTTCAAGCGCCGCATCGGCGACCCCACGCCGTTGATCCTCGGCGGCAGCCCCTGCTCGGCCGAGCAGCTGATGGCCAAGCTGCTGCGCTGGGTGGTCGACAAGGTGGCCGACGACGAGGGCGGCCCGCCGCTGAGCGTGGCGGTCTCCCACCCCGCCAACTGGGGCGAGTACAAGAAGGACCTCCTCCACGAGGCCATCCGGATGGCCGAGCTGCCCGACGTGACCCTCGTGGTCGAGCCCGAGGCGGCGGCCATCCACTACGCCTCCCAGGAGCGGGTCGAGCCCGGCGAGGTGCTGGCGGTCTACGACCTCGGCGGCGGCACGTTCGACGCCGCCGTGCTGCGCCGCACCGGCGCCGGCTGGGCGCTGATGGGCCAGCCCGAGGGCGTCGAGCGGCTGGGCGGCATCGACTTCGACGCCGCCGTCCTGCGCCACGTCGACCACGCGATCGGCGACTCCCTCGACCACCTCGACGAGGACGACCCGCCGGTGATGGCGGCGGTGGCCCGGCTCCGCAAGGAGTGCGTGAGCGCCAAGGAGGCGCTGGCCGGCGACACCGACGTGGCGATCCCGGTGCTGCTCCCCCACGTCCAGACCGAGGTGCGGCTCACCCGGGGCGAGTTCGAGGCGATGATCCGCCCGGCGCTGGCCGAGTCGCTGGTGGCGTTGGAGCGGGCGCTGCGCTCGGCGGGGGTCGAGCGCCACGAGGTCAGCCGCATCCTCCTCGTCGGGGGCTCGTCCCGGATCCCGCTGGTGGGCCACATGGTGAGCTCGGCGCTGGGCCGCCCGATCGCCCTCGACGCCCACCCCAAGCACGCCGTGGCGCTGGGCGCCGCGATCGTCGCCGCCCAGGAGGGCCACGAGCGGCTCTCCACCGGCGTGGACGCCCTCCTCGCCGGCGGCCCGTCCCCCGCCCACGCCGCGCTGCTGGCCGCGGGGGTCGGCAACCCGGTCGGCGCCATGCCCGCCGACGACGCCGACCGCAACGGCGGCACCACCTCCGCCGCCCCGGCCGCCCCGGCCGCCCCGGCCGCGCCGGCGGCGCCGGGGCCGGTCCCGGTCGAGGCCGCCGCCCTCCACGACAGCCCGCAGGCCCCACCCGACTGGGCCGCCTGGGCGGCGTCGGCCGCCACGGTGTCGGCACCGACCGCCGATCCCACCCTCGTCCGGTCGGCCGCCGGGCGCCCGCCTCCCGCCGCCGGGCGGGCCGGCAGCTACCACGTCCCCGCGCTCGCCCCGGACACACCGGCGTCCGGCACCCGGGCCGTGGCCGTCGCCGAGCGCCCTGGCGCCACCCGCCGCCGGAACGACCGCGACGGCCGGAACGGCCGCAACCGCCGCAACGGGCGGCGGGAGCGCGCCCAGCCCGCCGGCGGCGGCGACCCCCAGCGCCCCACGCTGGCGATCCTCGCCGGCGGCATGGTCCTGCTGGCCGCCGTGGTGGTGGGCGGGATGTTCCTCATGGGCACCGGGCGCGACGCCGACGCCACCGGCGACGGCGTCCCCGACCCCACGCCGTCGTCCCTGCCCGGCACGCCCGGGCCGGCGGTCGTGGCCCCGCAGCCCGCCGGGCCGGACGAGGCGCCCACGGTCACCGAGCCCGGGGTCACCACCACACCGCAGCCGGGCGTGACCACCACAGCCGGGCCCCGTGCCACCACGACCACCACCCCGTCGTCGCCCAGC
>DATCLV010000290.1:0-5253 GCA_036563745.1 Acidimicrobiales bacterium
CTCGTCGTCTCCGTGCAGCCCTTCGCCCACCCCATGCTGGCCGAGCACGCGTCGCACGGCCGGCCGGTCGTCCTCGCCACCACCACCCCGTACGACCTGGTGGCGCCGCTGGCCGAGCGGCTCGGCTTCGACGACGTGGTCGCCACCCGCTACGGCGTCGCCCCCGACGGCCGCTACGACGGCACCATCGACGGCGAGTTCGTGTGGGGCCGGGGCAAGCTCCGGGCCGTCGAGCAGTGGGCCGCCCGCAACCGGGTCGACGTCGAGGCGAGCTGGGCCTACAGCGACAGCTTCTACGACGCACCGCTGCTGGGCGCCGTCGGCCACCCCGTGGCGGTCAACCCCGACCCCCGGATGCTGGCCCTGGCGCTGTTCCGGCGCTGGCCGATCTCCTGGCTCGACGTGCCCGAGGGCGTGCCGAAGCTGCCGGTGCTCGACGTCGAGCCCCAGAAGCTCCTGCTCACCGTGGCCCGCCCCGAGCTGTTCCCGTGGGTGCGCCTCCAGGTGGAGGGCATGGAGCACATCCCCGAGTCGGGGCCGGCCATCCTCGTCGCCAACCACCGCAGCTACTTCGACCCCCTGGCGCTGGGCCTGGCGTTCGCCCGCCGGGGCCGGCCGGTCCGCTTCCTCGGCAAGAAGGAGGTGTTCGACGCGCCGGTCGTCGGGCCGATCGCCCGGGCGCTGGGCGGCATCCGGGTCGACCGGGGCAGCGGCTCCGACGAGCCGCTGGCCGAGGCGGCCGCCGCCCTGGCCGCCGGCGAGCTGGTGGCGATCCTGCCCCAGGGCACGATCCCCCGGGGCCGCGCCTTCTTCGACCCCGAGCTGCACGGCCGGTGGGGCGCCGCCCGGCTGGCGGCGCTGACCAAGGCGCCGGTGATCCCGCTCGGCCTGTGGGGCACCGAGAAGGTGTGGCCCCGGTCGGAGCGGGTGCCGCGGGTGTGGAACGTGCTGTCGGCGCCGACGGTCCTGGTGCGGGGCGGGCCGCCGGTCGAGCTGCGGCACCGGTCGCCGGGCGCCGACACGAAGCGGATCATGGCGGCGATCACCGCGCTGCTGCCGCCCGAGGCCCGGGAGCGCCGCGAGCCGACCCCGGAGGAGCTCCGGCTCACCTACCCGCCGGGCACGGCGCCGGCCGACCCCGCGGCCTCGTCCCCGGGCGCCGACCCCCGGTAGCCTCGGGTGCCCGGCGCCGAGCGGGTCGGCGCCCCGGCGAGGACGGCGGAACGATCGGCTACTACAGCGACCAGCAGGTCGTCGCGCGGTACGTCGCGGACGGCACGGAGCTCACCCCGGTGGAGGCGACCCTGTTCGCCGACCACCTGCGACCCGGCATGGACGTCCTCGACCTGGGCGTCGGCGCCGGGCGCACCACGCCCCACCTCCAGGGCCTGGGTGGCCGCTACGTCGGGATCGACCTCGAGCCCGCCATGGTCGACGCCGCCCGCGCCCGGTTCCCCGACGCCGACCTGCGGGTGGGCGACGCGGCCGACCTGTCGGCGTTCGACGACGGCAGCTTCGACGCCGTCGTGTTCTCGTTCAACGGCCTCGACTACGTGACCGAGCGGCGCCGCTGCCTCGCCGAGTGCCACCGGGTCCTGCGGCCCGGCGGGCTGCTGCTCGCCTCCCGCCACAACCCCCGGGCCGTGCTCGCCGTCCCCCGGCGGCCCACGGCGCCGCTGTGGGTCCTGCGCCGGGCGGCCCGCCTGGTCCCGACCCGGGCGTTCTGGCGCGGCGAGGGCACGGTCGTCGAGCCGCCGTCGGGCTTCAACGGCCCGCTGCTGCGCCGGCGCCCGTCGGCCGGCACCCCGCTGCCCACGGCGACCGCGACGCCGAAGCGGGTGCACCGGGAGCTGCGGGACCACGAGTTCGCGGTGGTCGCCACGGTGGGCGGCTCCGGCGCGACCACCTCGTCGTACCACTACGTCGCCCGGGCCGAGGGCTGACGCCCGGGCCGAGGCCGCGGCCGCGCCGCTCAGCGCTGCGGGGTCTCGCTCGGGCCGCGGATCGGCTCGAGCGTGCAGTCCCAGGCGGCGAGCTCCGTGCGGACCGGGGCCTCGTCCATGAACTCGGCCCGGCAGCGGATGTCGTTGAGGAGCAGCCCGAGGCCCACGGCCGGCGACCACGACCCCGTGGAGGCCGCGTGCTGCTCGTCGGGGGCCATGAGCCGCAGCGACACGATCCCGTTGACCGCCACCGCCGCCACCAGCAGCCACAGGTACCGCCGCGACGTGCCCTTGTCGCTCACCGCGATCCAGAGGAACAGGCACAGCAGCGCCGGCAGCAGGTGCGCCAGCTTCCACGGCATCCAGAAGTAGAGGAGCTGGCTGCCCGTGAACCCGAGCACCGCGAACCGCAGCAGCGGGTCGTCGCGGAAGTGCCGCAGCGTCGCCCACAGCGCCGGGACCGCCAGCGCCACCACCACGATCATGGCGAGGCCGGTGGCCGAGTAGTTCTTGTAGAGGAACCGGCCGAGGTTGTTGCCGAAGCTCCGGTAGCCCTCCTGGTTCTCCAGGAACTCCAGCGTGCGGTCGTAGGCCAGCCACGACGGCACGAACAGCAGCGCCCCCAGCGGCGCCGCCACCAGCCCGGTGCGCACGGCGCGGCGGCGGTGCCCGGGGTCCCAGGCGTCGGCCAGCAGGAAGGCGGCGATCAGGAACCCGGACGACAGCCGGCAGCCGATCGACAAGGCGAACAGGATCCCGGCCGGTGCCCAGCGGCCCTCCAGGTGGGCGACCGCCGCCCACACGAAGAACACGAGCGCCCAGATGAAGTCGGCCAGCGAGGTGGCGGCGATGATCGTCATCGGGGACGCCAGCAGGGCCAGGGCGACGAGGTCGCCGTTGTCGTGGCCCCACAGCCGCACCAGCCGGGCGATGCCGATGACGGTGGCGCCGGCCGCGGCGGCGGTCATGACGTTGAGGATGAGGTGGCCGCCGATGGGGTCGAACAGGGCGGTCAGCGCCTCGAACACGGGGACCCCGGGCGTGCGCGACGGGTGGTAGGTGCCCTCGCGGATGCCGGTGGCCGACCGCAGGACGTTCCACACGTCGATGTCGGTGCCGTAGCCCATCCACACCAGCGGGAGGGTGACCACGGCGACCACCAGCCCCAGCCGGCGGTCGTCGAGCGGGCGGTCCCACCAGGCGTCGCCGCCGTGCGCTGGTGCAGCTCGGGCGGCCCTCGTGGCGGCGCCCTCGACCGTCGTCATGGAGGCGACACCTTACCGGCGGCCTGCGGTGCGCCGCGGCCCCGGCGGTCGCCGGCGGCGGTGTCGGCGGCGGTGTCGCCGGCGCCGGTCAGGTCGAGGGTGGCGGCGCCGGGGTCGTGGCGCACCCAGCGGCCGCGCCCGCCTTGCTTGGCGGCGCGCAGGGCCTCGTCGGCCCGGGCCAGGACCGAGTCGACCATGTCGCCGGGGAGGACCTCGGCGACGCCGATGCTCATGTCGAGCAGGATCTCGTCGCCGCCCCCGGCCGCGTCGCCCCCGGCGGCGGGACCGGCGACACCCGGGCCGGTGAGGCGGCCGAGGCCCTCGATCGGCTGGCGGACGACGGCCAGCAGCCGCTCCGCCACCCGCACGATGTCGTCGGGCGAGGTCAGCCGCTCGCACAGCACCGCGAACTCGTCGCCGCCCAGGCGGGCCACCAGGTCGCCGGGCCGGAGCGCGCCGACCAGCCGCTCGGCCACCACGGCCAGCGCCTTGTCGCCGGTCTGGTGGCCCAGCTGGTCGTTGACCGGCTTGAACCGGTCGAGGTCGAGGTAGAGCACCGCGGCCTGGCCCTCGCCGGCCTTCACCACGGCGGTGAGCCGGTCGCGGAACGCCTGCCGGTTCGCCAGGCCGGTGAGCGGGTCGTGGGTGGCGGCGAACTGGAGGGTCCGGTGGCTGCGGTCCCACTGGAGGGTGAGCCGCAGGAGCTGGCCGGCCTTGCGGAGGGTGTGGCGGTTGAACCGGGTGGGCTCGCCGGGGTGGCGGCGCCACACGACGATGGCGGCCACCGCCCGGTCGCCGTCGACCAGCGACACCGGCTCCACCCAGCACGACCGGTAGCCCTCGGCCCGGGCCAGCGCGGCCAGCGGGCCGGGGAGCCCGTCGCGGTCGGCCACCGCCACCGTGGTGCCCGACGCCAGCGCCCGCCCCCACGGCGCGCCCGGCTGGGTGACGAGCAGCCCGACGGCGGGGCCGGCGGCGACCTCGAAGCGGTCGCCGTTCCACCGGTCGCACACGGCGATGGCGGTGCGGGGGAACATGTTCTCGACGGCGGAGGCGATGAGCGACAGCACGCCGCCCAGCGACGCGCCGGCGGCCATCGCCTCGACGGCCCGGTCGAGCGCCCGCTCGTAGCCGGCGAGCCGCACCAGCACCACGTACCAGGGGAGACCGGTGCGGCGGGTGGTGAGGGCGGCCAATTCGCAGGTGACCGGGTGGCCCTCGCGGTGGCGCAGCTCGAGCTGCACGCCGACGCCGCCCCACGGGTCGACCTCGTAGGCGTCGTGCACGCTGGCGAACGCCTCGATCGCCGCCTCCAGCGAGTCGGGCATCACCACGTCGGCGAAGTGGGTGCCGACGAGGTCGCCGGGGGAGTAGCCGAAGAACCGCTCCATCGACGAGCTGGCCCAGTGGATGGTGCCCCCTTCGTCGAGCATGACCATCGGGTAGATCGAGTGCTCGGCGACCACCTCGAACATGGCCGGCGTCGGCCGGTCCTGCAGCTGGACGAGCTCGATCCGGTTGCCGAACGGGTCGTCGGTGTGGAACCGGCGGACGCCGGGGAGCTCGTTGTTCCACCGCACCGGGGCGCCGGCGGCGTCGAGGCGTTCGGCGACGGCGTCGAGGTCGTCGACCAGCAGCGCGGGGTGGGCCTTGCGGGCGGGGCGGAACGGCTCCTCGACGCCGAGGTGGACCTGCACGCAGGCGCCCTCGAACCAGCAGCCCTGCTGGCCGGCGAAGGGGTCGGCGGGGTCGGCCGGCGGGTCCGACGGGCGCCGGGGCTTCGGCACCCGCCGGAGCCCCAGCACCTCGCCGTAGAACCGCTCGGCGGCGCGCACCGCCTCCCCGCCCGCCGGCATCGCCAGCTGGACGTGGTCGAAGCCGAGGAGCCGGCCTCCCGGGGGTGGCGGTAGCGCGCTCAGCTCGTGTGCTTCCTGCGGATGATGTTCAGGGCGCTGCCCGCCCGGAACCACTCGATCTGCTCGTCGTTCATCGTGTGGGTGGCGCTGAACTCGGTGGTCGCACCGTCGGCTCCGTGGATCACGCAC
>DATCLV010000672.1:0-4506 GCA_036563745.1 Acidimicrobiales bacterium
GCCCGCACCCGGTCGAGCAGCTCCTCGATCGCCGAGCGCCCGACCGGGGACGACGGGGGCGAGCCCGACGGGGTGGACGGGCTCATCGGGCCTGGCTCGGGTGCACGAGCCGGCCGCTGCGCCGGCCGTCGAGGACCGGCGGCTCGAGCTCCAGCTCCACGGTCTCCCGCGGCTCCCAGGTCTCGGGGTCGTAGTAGGTCATCCGGGTGAGCGGCGGCGAGTAGACGTGCACGCTCGTGGCGGGGCCGTTGCTGTGGTTGACCACGTCGTGGACGGCGTCGGGGCCGAGCCGCAGCACCTCACCGGGGACCAACCTGCGCCGGTGGGTCGGGTCGACCTCGAGCAGCTCGCCCTCGGTCACGACCACCGCGGCCGTCGACCCACCGTGGTCGTGGGGCCGCACGCCCTGGCCGGGGGTCCACCCGATGACCCACACCTCGTAGGCCTCGGTGGCGACGAGCCGCACGGGGTCGCGGCCGTCCGGGTTGTGGCGGACCAGGTGCCGCCAGGCCTCGGGGGCGGCGGCGATGCCGGCGGCGATGTCGGCCAGGAGGCCGACCGGGAGCGGTCGCCCCGGCACGGGCATGTTCCCGTCGGCCCCGTCAGCCGCCGCCGGCGCCGGCTCCGACGGCTGCGCCGCCGAGTCCGAGGCCGAGTCGGAGGTCGAGTCGGAGGTCGGGTCCGGCGCCCGGTCGAGCGCGGAGCCCGCCCTCGCGCCCGCCACCGCCATCGACCCGTCGGCACACGCGCCGGCGGCCGAGGTCGATGCCGTGTCGGCGATCGGGGCCAGCGACGGCGAGTGGACGAGGTCGTCTAGCTGGGGGAGGGCAGCAGGGGCGAGCATGCACTTTCTCCATCGGGGGTGGTGTCGAGCAGTCCGGCTCGTCGGAGCCGGGGGATCACGCCCTCGCCGAACCACCACGCCTCTTCCAGGTGCGGCTGCCCGGAGAGGATGAAGTGGTCGAAGCCGGCCGCGGCGTACTCGGCGATGCGTGCCGCGACCTCGTCGTGGCTGCCCACCAGCGCGGTTCCGGCTCCTCCACGCACGAGGCCGAACCCGGCCCAGAGATTCGGCGCCACGACGAGGTCGGACCGGCGGCCGTTGTGCAGCGCCGTCATCCGCTGCTGGCCGACGGACTCGCTGTAGGTCAGGTTGCGTTGGGCCCGGGCCACGATGTCCTCGGGCATGGCGTCGAGGAGGCGCTCGGTCTCCCGCCAGGCGTCCTCGGCGCGGTCGCGGGCGATCACGTGGAGGCGGATGCCGAAACGGAGGTCGCGCCCGGCCGCGGCGGCCCGGGCCCGCACGTCGGCGAGCTGGGCGGCGGCGTCGGCCAGGGGCTCGCCCCAGGTGAGCCACACGTCCGCGTGCTCGGCGGCGGTCTGCTTCCCGGCGTCGGACGAGCCGCCGAAGAAGATCTGCGGCGTCGGCTCCGGCCGGGCCCGCACGGTGGCCCGCTCGACGTGGTAGTGGCGGCCCTCGTAGGTGAACGGCGTGCCGCTCCAGGCGCCCCGGACGATCTCGATGAACTCGCCGGTGCGCTCGTAGCGGGTGTCGTGGTCGAGCCAGTCGCCGAAGCTGCGCTGCTCGGCCGAGCTCCCGCCGGTGACGATGTTGAGCAGGACCCGGCCGCCGGAGAGGCGCTGGAAGGTGGTGGCCTGCTGGGCGGCGAGGGTCGGGGAGACGAGGCCGGGCCGGAAGGCGACGAGGAACCGCAGCCGCTCGGTCTCGGGGATGAGCGCGGCGGTGGTGATCCAGGCGTCCTCGCAGTGGGTGCCGGTGGGGGTGAGCACGGCGTCGAAGCCGACGGCCTCGGCGGCCCGGGCCACCTGGGCGAGGTAGTCGAGCGAGGCGGGGCGCCGTCCTCCTACCGGGCCGAAGCCGACGACGTCGCGGCTGTCGCCGGCGGTCGGGAGGAACCAGTGCAGCGAGATGCCCATGATGCGCGGCGCCCTTCGACGAACCTTCCGTGGAGCTTCCTAGTAATTCCGACTGGAATAGTCGTATTTCTACCGCCGCCGGTCGGGCCCGCGCAACTGTCACCATCGCGGCGTGGCTGACGAGACCTTCGACGAGGCCGTGGCCCGCGTCCTGGCGACGGTCGGGCCCGGCGAGGTGGTGACCTACGGCGAGGTGGCGCTGGAGGCCGGGTACCCGGGCCGGGCCCGGGCGGTCGGGCGGTTCCTGGCCGAGCACGGCGGCGAGCACTGCTGGTGGCGGGTGGTCAACGCCAGCGGGCGCCTGGTGCCCGGCCACGAGGCGCGCCAGGCCGAGCTGCTGCGGGCCGAGGGGGTCGAGGTGGTCGACCAGCGCCGCGTCCGGTTCCCCAAGCCCTGACCCGAGGCCCCGGCGCCCCGGCGCCGGCCCCGGCACCGGCACCGGCGCGACGGCATCACAGCGTGAGACGGCATCACAGCGTGAGCTGCGCGGCGACCGTGGCGCCCAGGTTCCACGCCGCGTCGAGGTCGTCGCGCGACGGCGTGCCCACGACCCGCAGCGGCGGCAGCGCCGCCTTCCACCGCAAGCCGGTCACCACCTTCTCCACCGAGGCCACGGCCCCGTCGACGTCGTTGTTGCCGTGGACGTAGAGGCCGTAGGGGCGACCGGCCGTGGCGTCGAGGCACAGGTAGTAGACGGTGTCGAAGAAGTGCTTGAGGCCCCCGGACATGTAGCCGAGGTTGGCCGGAGTGCCCAGCACGTAGCCGTCGGCGTCGAGGACGTCGGGCGCCGTGGCCGACAGCGCCGGGCGCGCCACCACCTCGACGCCCTCCAGCTCCGGCGCCCCGGCGCCGTCGCGCACCGACTCCAGCAGCGAGTGGAGCGCCGGGGACGGTGTGTGGTGGACGATCAGCAGGCGGGGCATCGCGGCCTCCGGGTCAGAAGTTGGCCGGGAGCAGCCGGGAGAAGTTCTCGAAGAAGAAGAACAGCGCGACCAGGAAGAAGGGCGCGCCGACGACGTAGGCGAGCCACGGCCGGGGGACCTGCTGCGCCACCAGCCAGGCGATCAACCAGATGAGGGCGCAGGCCAGGGCCATGAGGAAGGCCGGCCACACCGCGGCCCGCTCGCCGGACAGGCCGCCGATCAGCCCGGCCTCGTCGTCCTCCCCGACCGTCGACGAGTCGTCGCTGCCCGAGTCGGGGCCGGACCCCGAGCCCGCGTCCGAGCCGGGCGCCGCCGTCGACGGGGGCGCGGGCTGCACGTCCGGCGCCAGGTGGGCGACCACGACGATGCGCTGGCGCGCCGAGTACTTGGGGTTGCACGCGGTGAGCGTGAGCCGGTTGTCGCCGAAGTCGTCGAGCACCTCGACCTGGTCGGGTCGGACGATCTGCGTGTCGCTCACCTCGTAGCGGAACGTGCCCTGGAGGGTGGTGACGAGGATCTCGTCGCCGGGGTCGAGCTCGTCGATGCGGTGGAACGGCGCCCCGTAGGTGGTGCGGTGGCCGGCGATCGCGGCGTTGCCGGGCTGCCCGGGCAGGGGGCTGTCGGGGTAGTGGCCGGGCCCCCGCTTGAGGTCGGCCACCGACACGCCCTCCACCACGATCTTGTCCACCCCGATCTCGGGGATGCGGATGCGGGCGACGGCGTCGCCCTCGGGCGGCGGGGGCGGCGCGGTGACCGGGGCGGACGACGGGCCCTCGGGGGTCGAGGTGCCGGTGCCCGAGACCGCGCCCGGCACGCCGGCCTCCTCCAGCGCGGCGTCGAACTGGTCCTCCAGGTTGCTCTGGGCCCGGGCCTCCTGGATGCCGGTGCCCCACAGCTGGTAGGCCACGAACAGCAGGATGAGGACGCCCGCGGCGATGCAGGTCCGTCCCACCGCGCCGAGGATCCGGGCCAGCTGCACGGCAGGGCAACCTACCTCCCGCCCTACGGGCGGCAGGACCACCGCCGCGCTGGGTGCTCGCCTTTGGTCCCCCACGGCGACCCTCAGTAGCCTCGTCAGGTCGCCATGGAGCTGGTAGTTCACTTCCGTGCCGCCGTCGCGCTGCTCGGGCGGTTTCCAGCGCTTGCCGGCATCGACCTCGATGTCGCCCAGGGTCAGATCGTCCTCCTCCGCGGCCCCAACGGCGCAGGCAAGACCACCGTTCTGCGCGCCTGCGCGGGGCTGGTCCCCGTCGTCGACGGCACCGCCGAGGTGCTGGGCGTCGACCTCCGCCGCGACCCCCGCGCCGTGCGGTCGAAGGTCGGGCTGCTGGGCCACGCGACCGGGCTGTACGACGACCTCACCGTGGCGGAGAACGTGCGGTTCTGGGGCCGGGCCGCCCGCGCCCGCCCCGCCGACGTGGAGGCGGCGCTCGCCCTGCTGGGCCTCGACGGCCGCCTGCGCGACGTGACCGTCGGCGGGCTGTCGGCGGGCCAGCGGCGCCGGACGTCGCTGGCGTGCCTGGTGGCGCGGCGGCCCCGGCTGTGGCTGCTCGACGAGCCCCACGCCGGCATGGACGCCACCGCCCGCGACCAGGTCGACGCGCTGATGCGCCAGGCCGTGGCCCAGGGCGCCACGGTGCTGTTC
>DATCLV010000676.1:0-1828 GCA_036563745.1 Acidimicrobiales bacterium
GGCGGTGACCGAGCGGTCGATGCCCGGGCGCCTCGCCCCCGAGGGCGACGGCGACGCGCTCCCCGAAGGGGTGCCGCGCCTGCTGGGCCAGGCGCGGGTGCTGGCCGACGTGCGGGTCGAGCGGCGGGCGCGGCCCGAGCTGCCACCGGGGCTGGCCGCGGCGCTCGCCGCGCCGGCGCTGGTGGTGCTGGCGCTGCTCGTCGCCTGGCCGGCCGCCCGGGTGGCCGGCGAGGCGCTGCTGGCCGACGGGCTGCCGGCGGCCCGGGAGCAGGCGGGCGGCGGGGCGATGCTCGGCCGCACGCTGCTCGCGGCCGTCGTGGTGCCCACCGTGGTGACCGTCGTGGGGTTGGTCCTGGCGGTGGCCGCCGGGCGCGATCGGGTGGCCCGCTGGTGCACGGTCCCCGTCGTGGCGCCGGTCGCCGTGCCGCTGGCGGCCACCGGCGTCGCCGCCCGGCACCTCTACGGCGAGGGGCCGCTCGCCGGGTCGTGGTCGACGGTCGGGCTGCTGGCGGCGCTGGCCTGGGCGTGGACGGGGTTGGCGGTCGTGGTGTTCCGGGCCGCCCTCGACCGGGTGGAGCCCGAGCTGACCGACGCCGCCCGGGCCCACGGCGCCGCCGGGCGGGCCCTCGGGCTCGACGTGCTGTGGCGGCCGGTGCTGCGCCGGACCGCCGTGGTGGTCGCGGCCGTGGTGGCGCTGGCGGCGACCCGGTGGGGCGACCTGGCGCTGGTGGCGACGGCGCCCGACCGCCGTGCCGGCGCGTCGACGCTGGGCGCGCTGGCCTGGCCGGCCGAGGCGCCGCGGGGAGCCGCGGCCGGGTGGGGCCTGGTGTGGCTGGGGCTGGGGCTCGCCGGTGTGGCGGTGGCGGCGCGGCAGGCGCGGCGCCGCTGGCCTCCGCCGCTGCTGCTGCGCCCGGCACCGGCCGACGACCCGGTCGGTGGGCGCCGGGCGGCCCGACGGGCGGGCGTGGCCGTCGCCGGCCTGGTCTGGGCGATCCCGCTGGGGGCGCTGGTGCTGACGTCGCTGCGACCGGCCACCCCGTCCCAAATTGCGTCCGAAAAGCCGACATATGCGGCCTTTTCGACGCAATTTGCCGGGGCGTACCGCGGTGCGGTCGACGGCACCGACCTGCTGCCGTCGCTGCTGCTGACCTTCGCCCTGGCCGCCGCCGTGGCCGTGGTCGTCGCCGCCCTGGGCCTGGCGCTGGCCGCCGCCTGGTCGTGGGCCCCGCTCCCCCGCCTCGCCCGGTCCGCGGGGCTGGTCGTCGGAGTCGGGCTGGTGGCCCTGGCCGTCCCGGCGCCGGTGGTGGCCGGCCCGGCGGCCGACCTCGTCGGGGTGGTGGGCCTCGACGGCACCTGGGTCGGGCTGGCGCTCGTGCACGTGGCGCTGCTGCTACCGGTGGCGGTGCTGGTGCTGCGCAACGCCCTGGCCGGCACCGACCTGGCCGCCCTCGACCACGCCCGGCGGCGGGGCCGGCCGATCCGGGAGGTGCTGGCCGACCGGGCGCCCGGCGCGGCGCCCGCGGCGCTGGCCGTGGCGGTGGTCGCCTTCGTCGTCGTGTGGGGCGACCTGGTGGTGGGCCGCCTGTTCGCCGGCGACGACGGGGCCCGCCCGGTCGGCGTCCTCCTGCACGACCTCGCCGCCGACGCCCCCGCCTCCTCGGCGCCCCTGGCCGCCACCGCCGTGCTGACGGCGCTGGTCCCCCTCGTCGTCGTCGCCCTCGCCCGCCGCCCCCTCCTCGACGGCCTCACCGCCGGAGCCCTCCGATGAAGCCCCGCCACCACCCGCACCGCCCCACCACCGGCTCCGCACGCACCCCCGCCCCCGCGC
>DATCLV010000691.1:0-3455 GCA_036563745.1 Acidimicrobiales bacterium
CCGCGGGGACCCTGTGGTCGGCGGCGGTGGCGGGCGACGAGCCTCGACCGACCGACGTCGCCGACGCCCGCGCCACCGCCGCCTGGGCCACCGCCCGGGCCGCCGAGGTGGTGGCCGTCGCCTACCGGCACGGCGGGAGCACGTCGGTCGGCGACGCCTCGCCCCTGCAGCGCCGCTTCCGCGACGTCCACGCGATCACCCAGCACTTCCTGCTGAAGCCCGACACGCTCACCGCCGCCGGCGCCGTCCTCACCGGCGCCGACCCGGGTGTCCCCATCTTCTGAGGTCCCTCTGACGTCTCTGTGATGTCCTCTGACGTCCGGGCGGGCCGCCGCCGTCCCGCTGCCCCGTCCGGCGCCGGCCGACCTTGACCGCGAGCGCCGGTCGGTCAGGTCCGGCGGGTGGCGGTCCAGCCCTCGTCCCGGCCGCGGCGACGTTCCACGGTGAGGCCGGCCGCCGTGGCCTGGCGGCGCAGGTAGCGGCTCAGGTTGTCGAAGCTGAGCGGCCGGCGTTGCGGGCGGAGCTGCCACAGCTGCCCCTGGGCGAGGCGCAGGTCGCGGCCGCTGGCCCGGCGGATCCGCACCACGGCGGTGACGTCCTTGGCGAGGGCGGGCCGGCGCGGCGACAGCCACGGGTGGCGCAGGCGGTAGGACACCGAGGTCACGTCGCCCCAGTCGATCCGGCCGGCGCCGCGGATGTCGAGGCGGCCCTGCGCGTCGACCTCGAAGCGGGCGAGGCGGCGCCGGTGGTGGACGACGAACGCCACCACCAGCACCGCCGCTCCGGCTCCCGCCAGAACGGGGGCACCCAGGCCGGCGACGATGGGCACCAGCAGGGCGCCGACGTAGAAGGGCATCACGTCGCGGGCCCGGCGCCGGATGACGAACCGCCCCTGCAGCCCCGACGATCCGGCGGGCGCAGCGAGTGCGGCGGGCGGACGCCCGGCGAGGTCCTCGATCTCCTCGGGGTCGAGGCCGAGCTCGTCCGCCAGCTGCGCCACCTCGACGTCGAGCTCGGCCCGCCGGGGCGCGCCCGCCGGCTGCCGCGCCCGCTCGGCGAGCGCGGCCAGGAGGCGTTGCTGCGCCTCCTCCCACCCGGCATCCACGGCCCTGCCCCGACGTCGACCCATGCCGCCATCAGACCGCGCCCACCCGCCGGGGACCACGGGGCCATCCCCCGACCGAACCCCGTGGTTCCGCCTATAGTTGACAAAGTCGGTCTAATTGGTGGAGAAGTTCGAACCGGACGTCTCGCTCGCCCGCTCGCCAGGAGGACGATCCATGACCCAGACCTGCGCGACGCTCGACCTCGACGCCTTCGAGGCCACCCGGGCCGCGGTCGCCGCCGACCCGCAGCTCGGCCGGGGCACCTTCCGGGCGACCACCAGCTGGCGCGACGGCACCCGGGCCCAGACGGTCGCCCGGACGTTCGCCGTCGAGACCGACGAACCGACCGCGCTGGGCGGCACCGACCGGGCCATCGACCCGATGGAGCTGGTGCTGACCGCCATCGGTGCCTGCCTCACGATCGGGTGGGTGACCCACGCCGCGCAGCGCGGCGTCCGGTTCCGGGACCTGCGCGTCGAGGTCGAGGGCGACTACGACCTGCGGGGCTACCTCGCCCTCGACGAGCAGACCCGGCCCGGCTTCAGCGCCCTCCGCTACACCATCCACGTCGACACCGACGCCCCGGACGCCACGCTCGAGGAGATCCGTCGAGCCGTGGAGGCCGGATCGCCGGTGGTAGACAACCTCGTCAACTCCTCGCCGTTGACCGGCGCGGTCGCCCGCCGCCCGGCCTGAGAAGGGAGCCCACATCGTGAGCCTCGTCGTTGTGCACGCCGGTGAGTCGGCCACGTCCCGCACGCGGGCGCTGGCGGTGGCCGCCCTCGAGCTCGGCGGAGGCGGCGAGCTCGTGGAGCTCACGCAGCTGTCGGCCGACGGGCTGCTGGGCCGCACGGCCGACCCCGAGGTCGAGGCGGCCGTGGCCGCGGCGTCCAACGCCTCGATCCTGGTGCTGGCCAGCCCGGTGTACCGGGCCACGGTGGCCGGGCCGCTGAAGGCGTTCCTCGACCGCTTCCCCACCGGTGCGCTGGCCGGGACCGCGGTCGTCCTCGCCGCCACCGCCGGCAGCCGCGACCACTACCTCTCGCTCGACACGTCGGGCCGGGCGCTGGTCGCGAGCCTCGACGGCTGGTCGGTCCCGACCGTCGTCTACGCCACGTCGGCCGACATCGTCGACGGCAAGGTCTCCGCCGAGATCCAGGCGCGCCTGGAGCAGGCCCTGACGGAAGCCGCCTCGGTCACCGCCTCGGTCACCGCCACCCCATCCGCCTAGCGGCTGCGGCAGCGGCCGTCCGGACTCGCCCACGCGACGCCAGGCCCGGCGCCGCCGAACCCGAGCGCCCGCCGTGCCCGGTCGGGCGGGTCGCTAGCGGCCGGGGCCGGGGCCGCGGCCGACCGGGTCGAGGCCGTCGAGGAGGGCGGCGAGGCCCCGGCGGAACTCGTCGTCCGGGGTGCTCGACCGGGCCGCGCCCGCGATCTCGACGAGGCGGGGGTAGCGGTCGGTCGGCAGCGCCCGGAAGCGCTCGACCACCTCGGCCGGGTCCTCGCCGGCGGCGCTGACGGGGCCGGCCAGCTCGGTCAGGGCGAAGGCGGTGGCGAACGTGGTCACGGCCCGGAACGCCACGAGGAGGTCGGAGCCCTCCCGGCCGGACCGGGCGAGCGCCGCCAGCAGGGCCTCGGCCACGTCGAGGAACGTGGCCGAGCGGCTGCGCCGGGCGAGCACGAGCGGGATGGCGTGGGGGTGGTCGCGCACGGCCCGCCACACGGACTCGGCGATGGCCGTGACCTCCTCCCGCCAGTCACCCTCGCCGGGGTGTTCGGGGAGGGTGACCCGCCGGGTCACCGCGTCGACCACGAGCGCGTCGAGGCCGGCGCGGTCCTCGACGTAGGTGTAGAGCGTCATCGGCCCGGTGCCGAGCTCCTCGGCGACGGCGCGCATCGTGAGACCGGTGGCGCCGGCCCGGTCGACCACGGCGAGCGCGGCGTCCTCGACCTCGCTTTGGCTGAAGCGCGGGCGTCGTCCCACGTTGTGCCGATCCTCCTATATTCGTACGATCGTACGTGAATTGGTGGTGTGTCCCGTGGACCCGAGGAGGATCGCGTGAACCTGATCGAGATCACCTACCCGGCGGGCCGGCTCGACGCCCAAGCCCGCGCCGCCATCGCCGACCGGGTCCTCCTCGGCCTGCTGGGGACGGGCGACGCCGCACCCGAGGCGACCATGCGCCGGGCGCGGGCCATGACCCACGTCGTGTTCCACCCCGCCGAGTCGTGGACCACCGGCGACGGCCCCGTCCCCGACGACCGGCCCAGCCCCTACCTCGTCACGCTGACCGTGCCCGACGCCTGGCGCCGGGAGATCGCCGCCCACGCCATCGGCGTGATCCACAC
>DATCLV010000692.1:0-2596 GCA_036563745.1 Acidimicrobiales bacterium
CGTCATAGCCCAGGAGCACGTGGCCCGGCCCCGGGCCGGCCGCCGGGCCACGTGCTCCTGGGCTATGACGAGCGGGGCCGCTGCCCGATGCTCACCGACGCGGGCTGCTCGATCTACGAGCACCGCCCCCGCACCTGCCGCACCTACGACTGCCGGGTGTTCCCCGCCGCGGGCGTCGTGCCCGACGACAAGCCGCGGGTCGCCGAGCGGGCGGCCCGGTGGCGGTTCGGCTACGGGACGCCCGGGGACGAGTGGCGGCACGCGGCGGTGCGGGCCACGGCGGCGGAGCTGCGGGGCGACGCCACGATGTCGACGACCGAGGTGGCCGTGCGGGCCGTCTCGGCGCACGTCCGTGGGGAACCTGCTCGCGGACGGGGGAGCCGGCTCCCCCGTCCGGGGGCAGGTTCGGAGACCTCGGGGGCAGGTTCGGCAACGCCTAGCGGGTGAAGATGTCGAAGCGCTCGTCGTGCTCGCCGCGGGCGGCGACGTCGGCGAAGCTCTCCATCCACTGCTGCATCTCGGGGCTGCCGTACTGGTCGACCCACTTCCGGGGCATCGCCGGCAGCTTGTAGCCCTCGGGCAGCGCCGGCGGGGGCGGCTCGTTCGCCTTCCGCTCCATGGCGGCCTCGATGGCGGGCGCCAGGCGGGCGGCCTTGGCCTTCACCTGGGCCTCGTCGCGCTCCTTGAACGCCGGCATCACCTCGCGGCCGAACAGCTCCAGCGACTCGCAGATGTGCTCGTGCCGGTTCTTGCCCGCCTGGAGCACGAAGATCACCTGGTCGACGCCGGCCTCCTCGAACCGCTCGAGGTACTCGCGGATCTGGTCCGGCGTGCCGGTGGCGCCCCGCAGCCCGGTCTGGTCGCCGGCCGCGACCTTGGCGCCGAGCCGCTCCTGGGCCACCGCCGCCTCGACCTCGGGCGAGAAGCCGTGCTCGCCGCGGCGCTCCAGGTACTCGGCCCACACGTCGGTCTTGCCGGGCTCGTGCTCGCCGAACACGTAGTAGTGGCCCAGCGAGTAGCCGAAGAAGTTGCCGCCCTCCAGGCCACGCTCGAGGGCGACCTGCTCGTCGGGGTGGCACATCATCTGGGTGACGCAGGCGATGTTGGCGTTGACCGCCTGGCCGACGGGCACGCAGGCCTCGGCCAGCTTGGCCTCGTAGTCGGCCACCCAGTGGCGGGCGTCCTCGGGGTCGATGAACGCGAACGTGAGCGCACCCAGGCCCTTCTCGGCGGCCAGCAGGATGGTGTCGCGCCGGGAGCAGGCCACCCACAGGGGCGGGTGGGGCTTCTGGTAGGGCTTGGGCACGACGTTGCGGGGCGGCATCTTCACGAACTGCCCGTCGACGCCGGTGAACGGCACCTCGGTCATGCACCGCAGCGCCACCTGCAGGCCCTCCAGCCAGGCCTCCCGCTTGGTGGCGGGGTCGACGAGGAAGCCGCCCAGCTCGGCCTCGGAGCTCGACTCACCGGAGCCGAACTCGACGCGCCCGCCCGACACCAGGTCGAGCGTGGCCACCCGCTCGGCGGTGCGGGCGGGGTGGTTGTAGCCGGGGGCGGTCTGGATGATCCCGTGGCCGAGCCGGATGTCCTTCGTCCGCCCGGCGCAGGCGGCGAGGAAGACCTCGGGCGCCGAGGAGTGGCTGTACTCCTCGAGGAAGTGGTGCTCGACCTCCCAGACCACGTCGAAGCCCAGCCGGTCGGCCAGCTCGACCTGCTCGAGCGCGTGCTGGATGAGCTCGTACTCCGACGACTCGTGCCACGGCCGTGGCAGCTGGTGCTCGTAGAAGATCCCGAACTTCATCGCTCACTCCCCCCGTCGATCGACCTCATCCCGCGGCCTCCTCACCGTCGCCTCCGGCGCGCGCCGGCCCCGCCCCCGGGTCGCCGAGGGCGTGGAACTCGGCCAGCAGGTCGTCGCCGTTGGGCCGCTGCTTGCACCAGTGCTCGACCTCGCCGAGGATCGCCTGTCGGTTGGCCTGCCGGTTGGCGCCGAGGCTGAGGCCGAGGAGGTGGTCCCAGATGCGCTGCACCATCTCGCGGCCCGGGTAGCGCTTGCCGCTGGCGCCGATCCACGTGCGGTCGCGCAGCTCCGTGAGGGCCACGGCGAGGTAGCCGACGTGCGGCGTCTCGTCGGCGCGGATGTAGGACACGAGGTCGGCGGCGGCGCCCTCGCCGGCCACCAGCGAGTCGTCGGACAGCCAGCCCTCGGCCCAGGCGAACGTGTGGAACGCCGAGACCTCGATGAACAGCACCCGGATCATCAGGGTGACCATGAACTCGAGCTCGGCGTCGATGTCGTCGGGGAGCAGCCGCGGGGCGTCGAGGCCGGCGGCGCCGCCCTGCCCGAAGCCCATGCGGGCCAGCATCTTCTCGATGTCGACGTCGGCGGCCGGCTGCTCGAAGGCGATGTCGCGGGCGGCGAACCACATGTCCTTGTGGCCCGCCTCCTCCTCCCAACCGGCCTCGTCGCGGCCGTGGGCCTCGAACAGGCCGCGGCCGAGGTGGTCGAGCGCGGTGCCGCGGATGTCCTCCACGAAGTGCCGCTGCAGGCCCTGGGGCTTGAGGAGCCGGATGTTGGCGCCGTAGCCCTCGACCG
>DATCLV010000694.1:0-4060 GCA_036563745.1 Acidimicrobiales bacterium
CGATGAGGGTGGGGGCGGGGGCCGTCAGGCGGCGCCCCTCGCGGAGCGCGGCGGCGACCTGGTTGACCAGCGGGTCGACCAGGATCTCGTCGAGCGGGAGCGGCAGCGCCAGCGACCAGTTGGGCCGCTCCGCCACCGTCCCCGGCATGTTGGGCCGCTGCGTGACGGCCAGGGCGTCCTCGATCGTCGCCGACACCAGCATCGACGGCGCCGCCGCGAGCCGCCGGTGCACGCCGACGATCACGTCCTCCACCGTCCCGTCCTCGCCGACGCCCGACAGGTCGGCCAGCCGGTGCCGCATCTGCCAGGCCGCCTCCTCGTCGACCGGCAGCCCGGCGGCCCGCTGGTCGGCGACGTCGTCGTGGGTCCACACGCCGGCGACGGTGGGCAGGTCGTGGGTGGTGACGGCAGCCAGGGCCTGCTGGGGGAACGACTCGGGCGGGTCCCAGTCGAACCACACGATCCGCGTCGACAGGATGCCGCCCATGGCCAGCCGGTCGCGGACGCCGTCCTCGACGGTGCCGAGGTCCTCGCCGACGACCAGCGCGCCGGCCCGGGTCGACTCGACGGCCAGCACGGCCAGGAGCTCGTCGGCCGGGTAGCGGACGTAGGCGCCCTCGGCGGGGCCCTGGTCGGGGAGGATCCAGAACAGGCGGAACAGGCCCATCACGTGGTCGATGCGCAGCCCGCCGCCGGGTCGGAGCGCCGATCGCCACAGCTCGGCGAGCGGCCGGTAGCCGGCGTCGCGCAGCTTCCACGGGACGAACGGCGGCAGGCCCCAGTCCTGCCCGGCGGTGTTGAAGTGGTCGGGCGGCGCGCCCACCCTTACCCCGGGGCCGGCCAGGAGGTCCTGGTACATCCAGGCCTCGGCGCCGTCGGGGTCGACGCCGATGGCGAGGTCCTGGAGGAGCGGGATGGCCTCGTTGGCCTCGTCGAGCTGCTGTTCGAGGAGCAGCTGGACCCACGCCCAGAAGGCGACGCGGTCGGCGTGCTCGGCGGCGAACCGGGCGACGGCCGGCGAGTCGGGGTGCCGGTGCTCGTCGGGCCAGGCGGTCCACCCGCTGTCGTGGTGCTCGGCGAGCGCGCAGAACCGGGCGTACTGCTCCAGCGCGTCGCCCTGCGCCGCCCGCCAGGCGGCCAGCCGGTCGTCGTCGGGACCGACGGCCGACCACAGCCGCTCGAGGGCGGTGCGCTTGAGGCGCCACACGGCGTCGCGGTCGATGAGCCGCTGCGCCGACAGGGCCCGCGCCTCCTCGGCGAGCCGGGGGATCTCGGGGTCGAGGGTGGCGCCGGGCAGCTCGTCGATCGCCAGGTAGAGCGGGTTGCGCCAGCGGCGGCTCGACGGGAAGTAGGGGCTGGGCTGGACGTGCTCGGTGGGCAGCGGGGCGTGCAGCGGGTTGAGGGCGACGAGCCCCGCGCCCCGGACCCCGGCCCAGGTGCCGAGGCGGCGCAGGTCACCGAGGTCGCCGATGCCCCAGCTGCGCTCGGACCGGCACGAGTGGAGCTGCACGGTGAGCACCCACGAGTGCAGGTCGTCGGGCAGGTGGCAGCGGCCGGGCGACACGATCAGCCGGGTGGGCAACCATCCGGGGTCGCCGGGCTCGCCGTCGCGGGGCCGCAGCGTGTGGTAGCCGATGGGGAGGTCGGGCGGCAGCCGGTCGGCCACCGGGACCTCGGTGCCGTCCTCGAGGGTCAGCTCGGCGGGCGCATCGACGGGCGCGGCCTCGCCGAGGTGGACGACCCGCAGCGGGTGCTGGAGGTCGGGGCCGGGCTCGGGGTTGCCGTCGGGCGACCCCATGGCCCGCCGCAGCGCGGCCGCGGTCTCGGCGGACGTGTCGTGCCACTCGCCCGCCGCGTCCCAGTACCCGTCGTCGACCCCCCACGCGTCGCTGACCATCGAGCGGGCACGCTACCGCCGCGCCGGGGGGACGGAACCAGTCCCGGAACCGGTGGCGGAGCCACGCCCGGAGGCGGGCGCGGCGGTGCCGCCCGCCACGCCGCCCGCCACCTCGACCGCGGGCTCCAGCCCGGCGGGCGGCTCGGCGTCGGCGACCTCGGCCGCCGCGGGAGACCCGGCCGGAGCCGACCCCGCCCGCTCGGCCGCCGGCCGCCGGGTGACGAGGGCGATCCCGGCGAGCGCCAGCGCGCCGCCGACGGGCAGGCCCCACTCGAACGTCTCGTCGAGCGCCAGGATGCCGACGACGACCGCCACCACCGGCACCAGGTAGGTGACCAGCGACGCCCGGGTGGCGCCGAGCTCGGTGATGTTGGCGTAGTGCAGCAGGAAGGCGAACCCGGTGCCGACCGCGCCCAGCAGGAGGATCGACACGACCCGGGTGGGCGTCGGGTCGAAGCCGCCGGTCGCCGTGGTGGCGGCGGCCACCGGGGCCATCACGACCGCCCCGACGAGCAGCTGGCCGCAGGCCGACACGAGCGGCGGCACGTCGGACAGGTTGCGTCGGGCGTAGACCATCGTGATCCCGTAGCCGACGCCGGCGCCGATGGCGGCCAGCGACCCGACCAGCGACGAGCCCTCCAGGTCGGAGCCGCCCAGGCCGGCGGCCACCGACACGCCGACGATGCCGATGGCGAGCCCCGCCACCTGGGAGCGCCGCAGCCGCTCCTGCCCGATCATCGCCGCGAACAGGGCGGTGAAGAGCGGCGTCGAGGCGTTGAGGACCGACGTGAGCGCCGAGCTGATCCGCTCCTCACCCCACGCCAGCAGGGTGAACGGGATCGCGGTGCCGAGCACGCCGGTGACGGCGAAGTGCCGCAGCATCACCCGGTCGAAGGGCACGTGCAGCTGCTGCCGCCAGGCGACGGCGACGAGGACGGCGGCGCCGAGCGTCACCCGGCCCCACGTGACGGTGGCGGGGGACATGCCCTCGACCGCCACCTTCATGAACAGGAACGACCAGCCCCAGATGAACCCGAGGAGCAGGAGGCGCCGCATCAGGGGCACCCCGGCGGCGACGGCGCGGCGGCGGACGGCACACGCAGGGTGGGCGGGACGGGCCAGGTGGGAGCGGGGGAGGGCTGGTGCACCGGGCCATTCAACCGGGCGTAGCCGGGACCAGGACCTAGAATTTCGACGTGTCCAGAGCTTCGGTCGAACGACGGCTGCGCCAGGTGTCCGATCGGTTGCGTCAGCTCCGGGAGGAGCTGGAGGTGACCGACGAGCAGCTCGCGCAGCTGGCCGACGCCGAGGACGACGCCCGCCTGCGGGCGTTGGTGTCGGAGACGCCCCTGGCCGGCGAGGACCATCGGCAGGCTGCCCGCCATGCCGACGCGATGCGCCGTCACCGGGAGCACGTACGGGGAGAGATCGAGCGACTCGAGCGCTCGCAGGACGAGCTCCTCGACCGATTCGTGGCAGAGTCTCGCACCTGACAGAGTCAGGGCGGGCCGGTACGGGTCAGGTACGGGTCAGAGGAAGTTCGACGAGGATCGGAAGGGAACGCCGTTGGCAACTCGCGTCGTCATCGCCGAGGACGAGGCCATCATCCGCCTCGACCTGAAGGAGACCCTCGAGGAGGAGGGCTACGAGGTGGTCGGGGAGACCGGCCGCGGCGACGAGGCCGTCCAGCTGGTCCGCGAGCACGAGCCCGAGCTGGCGATCCTCGACATCAAGATGCCGGGGATGGACGGCCTGCAGGCCGCCCGGGAGATCGCCGGGGAGCGCCGGGCCGCCGTGCTGATCCTCACCGCGTTCAGCCAGCGCGACCTCATCGAGCAGGCCCGTGACGCCGGGGCGCTCGCCTACCTGGTGAAGCCGTTTGAGCGCAACGAGCTGATCCCGGCGGTCGAGGTGGCGCTGGGCCGCTTCAACGAGATGCGGGCCCTCGCCGACCAGACGGTCAACCTCGAGGAGCAGCTGGAGACCCGGAAGATCGTCGACCGGGCCAAGGGCCGCCTCATGGACGAGTTCGGCATGGCCGAGAACGAGGCCTTCTCGTTCATCCAGAAGCGGGCGATGTCGGACCGGGTGACCATGCGCGTGATCGCGGAGAAGGTCATCGCCGGCGACCTCCGCCCCGAGAAGTAGGCGACGCCGTACGGG
>DATCLV010000700.1:0-6502 GCA_036563745.1 Acidimicrobiales bacterium
CCCCGAGGTCGTGGGTGACCAGGATCATCGCCATCCGGCGCTCCTGCTGCTGGGCCTCCAGCAGGTCGAGGATCTGGCGCTGCACGGTCACGTCGAGGGCGGTGGTCGGCTCGTCGGCGATCAGCAGCCGGGGCCCGCAGGCCAGCGCGATCGCCACGGTGACCCGCTGGCGCATGCCGCCCGACATCTGGTGCGGGTACTCGTCGATCCGGCGCTCCGGCGCCGGCAGGCCGACCGACCGCAGCAGCTCGACGGCCCGCGCCCGGGCGTCGGCGCGGCCGAGCTTCTGGTGGTAGCGCAGCGACTCGGTGATCTGGCGCCCCACCTTCACGACCGGGTTGAGCGAGGTCATCGGGTCCTGGAAGACCATCGCCATCTCGCGACCCCACAGCCGGCGCATCGGCCGGACCCCGAGACCGCGGATGTCGCGCCCCTGGAACCGCACCTGCCCGCCGGCGGGGGCCAGCGCCCGCGAGGGCAGCAGGTTCATGATCGAGCGGGCGAGGACGGTCTTGCCGGAGCCGGACTCGCCCACGATGCCCAGCGTGCGGCCCTCCCGGAGGGAGAGCGACACGCCGTCGACGGCCCGGATCGTCCCACGAGGCGTGTCGAACCAGGTGCGCAGGTCCTCCACCTCGAGCAACGGCCCGTCGACGGCGGCGTCGCCACCACCACCACCCACGTGGTCCTCGGTCACATCCACCCCCGCTTCGGCCCCGGCGGTGCTCACAGGGCCGACTCCCGGACGTCGTAGCGGCTGCGCAGCGCGTCGCCGACGAAGTTGATCGAGAGCACGGTCAGGAACATCACGATCGACGGCACCAGCGACAGGTGCGTGGTGCGGTCGAGGTGGCGCCGGCCCTCGGCGATCATCGACCCCCAGGTGGGGGCGGGCGTCTTCACCGACAGGCCCAGGAACGCCAGCGAGCCTTCGAGGACGACCACCACACCCAGGGCCACCAGCCCGAAGGCGGCGACCGGGAGGATGACGTTGGGGAGGATCTCGCCGAGGATGATCCGCCGGTTGCGGGCCCCGAGGGCGCGGGCGGCGAGGACGTACTCCCGCTGCGACACGGCCAGCGTCGTCGCCCGGGCGACCCGGGCGTAGGTCGGGACCGACAGGAAGCCGACCACCAGCGTGATCGCCAGCAGGCTCTGGCCGACGTACGCGACGAGCGCCAGGAGCAGGACCAGGCCGGGGAACGCCAGCACGACGTTCAGGACCCACGTGGTGGCGGCGTCGAACCAGCCCCGGAGGTAGCCGGCGACGAGCCCGAGCGCGCCGCCGACGACCATGCCGATGGTGACGGCGGCGAAGGCGATGAGCAGCGACACGCGGGCGCCGAAGGCGAGGCGGGCGAGGATGTCGCGGCCCAGGCCGTCGGTGCCCAGCAGGTGCCCGCTGCTGCCGGGCGGGGCGAGCTTGTTGCGGAGGTTCTGGTCGTTCGGGTCGGCGAGCGGCAGCCACGACGCGGTGACCGCGACGAACGCCACGAACCCGAGCCAGCCGGTGGCCAGCCAGAACGTGATGCCCTGGCCGCGGCGCCGCCGCCGGCCGGCGGGATCGGCGGCGGCGCCCTCGGCGAGCGTGGTCCCGTCGTCGAGCGGCGAGCCCGGCGCGGTGGGGTCGAGGGCGACCGTGGCGGCGGTGTCAGCCATGGGCCAGCCGCCTGGTCCGCAGCCGGGGGTCGAGCACCGCGTAGAGCACGTCGACCAGGAGGTTGATCACGACGAACCCGGTCGTCATCACCAGCACCACCCCCTGCACCATCATCAGGTCCCGCTTGTAGATCGATTCGAACAGGAGCCGGCCGATCCCCGGCAGGGCGAAGAGCTGCTCGATGATCACGGTGCCGCCGAGCAGGTTGCCGACGGTGAGCGCCGCGACGGTGAGCAGCGAGAACGAGCTGGGCCGCAGCGCGTGGCGCACGAGGATCCGCCAGGTGGGCAGGCCTTTCGAGCGGGCCAGCAGCACGTGGTCCTCCTGGAGCGTGGCCATCATGTCGGTCCGCAGGAGCCGGGTGAACACCGCGACGTTCACGAGCGCCAGGCTGAGCGCCGGCATGAACGCCGAGCGGAGGTTCTCGCCCGGGTCGGCGGTGAGGCGGGTCCAGCCGGTGGCCGGGAACCAGCCCCACTCGACGGCGAGGAGGTAGATGAGCAGCAGCGCCATCATGAAGCTGGGGATGGCGAGCATCCCGAAGGTGGCGCCGGTGACGACGCGGTCGAGGATCCCGCCGGCCCGGTAGGCGGTGACCATGCCGAGCGGGATCGACACGGCGAGCGACATCACCATGCTGAGCACGAGGAGCTCGACGGTCACCGGGAGGCGCTCGACGACGGCGTCCGTGACGTCCTGCTTGGTGTAGTAAGACTGGCCGAGGTCGCCGCTGAGGGCGTCGCCCAGCCAGGCCACGTAGCGGACGGGGATGGGGTCGTCGAGGCGCAGCTCGGCCCGCACCTCGGCCACGGCCTCGGCGTCGAGGTTGTCGGGGCCGAGGATCTGGCACTCGAGGCAGGCCGGCAGCAGGTTCAGCATCAGGAAGCTCAGGAACGACACCGCCAGCAGCACCGTCAGCAGCGACACCGCCTTGCCGGCCAGGACCCTGCTCACCTGTCGATCCCCCGTGTGACCTGCACCGTTCCCCCGTTGGCTCCCCTGCCAGAGAATCTCTCTGATGTTGATATCGATGTCAAGTGTCGATTCCGTCGACACCCGCGAGCAGGGCGGAAAGGGGCGGCACCCCGTCCCAAATTGCGTTGCTGAGGCCGACATGTTCGGCCTGACCGACGCAATTTGGGACGGACTCAGGTGCGGGCGACGGCCTTCCAGGCGAGCTCGTTGGTCGCCACGTCGACGGCGGTGAACCCGACCGCCCGGAGGCGCTCGGCGACCGTGGCGGGGTCGATCGGGTTGTAGGTGTCGCCGTCGTGGAGGGCCCGCAGGTCGTCGCTGGCGACGCTGTCGACCGCCACGAACACGCCGCCCGGCCGCAGCACCCGGCGGGCCTCGGCGAAGATCCGGTCCTGCAGCTCGGGCGTCGGCACGTGGTGCAGCATCGAGAACGACGTGGCGCCGCTGAACCGGGCGTCGGGGAAGTCGAGCGCCGTCGCGTCGCCCTCGACCACCTCCACGTGGTCCACGCCGGCGTAGCGCTCGACGAGCGCGGCGGCCAGCTCGGGGTCGATCTCGACGGAGGTCAGCCGGCCGACCATCTCCTGGAGCACCTCGGTGGTGGCGCCGTAGCCGGGCCCCACCTCCAGCACGTCGTCGCCCAGCTCGACGTCGCCGCTCACCGCCCACGGGATGATGTGCTCCCGCACCGTCGCCCGCCACTCGTCGCTGCCGCAGACCTTGTGCGCCTCGTTCATGGGGGCAACCTACGAGTGGGGCGTCGTGGCGGGAACAAGCTACGGTGACACGTCATAGCGCGAAACGGACAGATCCCAGGGGCCGGGGGTTGGGCCGGCGACGGCGTGCTGGTCGCCTCCTACGAGCTGGCGCCGGGGCAGCGCTTCCCGTGGCACGAGCACCCGGCCCACCAGCTGTCGCTGGCCTCCGGCGGCGTGCTGTCGATGGGCGTCGGCCAGCACGTGTGGGTGCTGCCCCGGTCGCGGGCGCTGTGGATCCCGGCGCACGTGCGCCACAGCGTCGACGCCCTGGGCGGGGTCACGATGACCACCCTGTGGTTCGACCCGGCCACCTGCCCGGTGCGGTGGGCGGCGCCGACCGTGCTGGCCGTCGACCCGCTGCTCGCCCACCTGGCGGCCCGCCTCGACGGCGAGGACCTCGACCCCGCCGCCCGCCGCCGCTCCGAGGCCGTGCTGTTCGACCTGCTGGAGCCCATCCCGACCGACCTGCTCGACCTCCCGATGCCCACCGACGACCGGGCCCGCGCCGTAGCCGAGCGCCTGCGGGCCGACCCCGCCGACGACCGGACCCTGGGGGAGTGGGGCCGGGAGGTCGGCGCCAGCGACCGGACGCTCATGCGGGCGTTCACCGCCGGCACCGGGCTCACCTTCCACCAGTGGCGCACCCGGGCCCGCATCCTCGCCGCGCTGCCCCGGCTGGCCGAGGGCGTCGCCGTGGCCGCCGTGGCGCCGACCGTCGGCTACGCCACGGCCAGCGCCTTCGGCGCCGCGTTCCGCCGGGTCCTCGGCACGACCCCGTCCGCCTACCTCGGCACCACCGACGCGGACCCGTAGGTCAGGTCGAGCGGCCGAAGGCGATCGTGCGGCCGGGGTGGACCTGGTCGGCGGTGTAGGCGACCTGGTCGATGGTGGTGTCGGCCGCGTCGACCAGCAGGAGCGAGTCGCCGCGGTTGCCGAGCGGGATCGACCCGCCGGCGGGCAGCTGGAGCGTCGCCCCGGGGTCGAGCTCGCCGCCCAGCGCCATGCGGCCGCCCGCCTGGTCGACCAGGTGCCACCCGGTCAGGTCGATCGTCGACGCCGTCGTGTTGAGCAGGGTGATCAGCTCGTTGCCGCGGTCGGTGCCGGCCGGGTCGGCCAGCGCCGCCAGGATCAGCACGTCACCCACGCCCACCGGGACGCCGCCGGTCGGGGTGCCGGGCGGCGGCGGGTCCGGGGTGATGACGAAGTCCTCGGGCCACACCGTGAGCTGGATGTGGGGCCCCACGCCCCGCACGACGTCGTGGATGTTGGCCCGCTCGAGGATGTCGAGGCGGAACAGCTCGTCGTCGCGGTGCACCGGGTCGGCCCGGAGCCAGGCGTCGAGGCCGTCGAAGCTGGTGGCGCCGGTGGCCAGGTAGGGGACCAGGCGCCGGAACAGCTTCGGCCAGATCACCAGCTCCTGGAGCGCGGCGAGGTCGGGGACGGTGGCGGCGGCGTTCGGGTCCGCCGCCGACCGGGCCCACAGCCCGCGCGGCGGGTCGTCGGCACGGGCCGCCCGCGACAGCGTGGCCAGGTGGGTGCGCAGGGTCGCGGGCAGCGTGGCGTAGAACGCCGGGTAGGCGTGGCCGGCCGCCAGCAGCTTGGCGTTCACCGACGCGTCGACCCCGGCCTCGTCGAGGAACACCGTGGTGCCGTCGGGCCGGTCGGCCTCGCCGGCGTAGACGAAGGCGATGAGGCGGCCGTTGGCGTCGACGCCGTTGGTCAGCACGTGGCCCCGCACCGCGTCCTGGTCGGCCGAGCGCACCTTGTTGGGCAGGTCGTCGAAGAAGACGACGTTGGTGAAGCCGAGCAGGCGCAGCAGCTCGTCGCGGGCGGCGTCGGCACCGGCGAGCTCCTGGTGGGTCACGCCGAAGTGGGTCTCGAGCGCGTCGATCGCCTCCAGCCGCACCGAGATGCCCCGGGGCCCGAGGTCGGGCGGCGCGCCCGAGGGCCGGGGGAGCGCCTCGACCAGGCGCGGCTGGTCGGGCGCGAACTTCACGGTGTCGCCGTCGGGCTCGGGTCCCTGGCGGGGCAGGTCCGGGTACCGGATCACGAACTCGCCCCGCAGCAGCATGTAGGTCACGCCCCGCCTCCTGTCCTCGCCTGTCCGCCCGCCGTGCGCCCGTGCGCCGTGCAGCCGTGCGCCGTGCGCCCCGATCCGCCCGGGTGGCGGATCCCGCCGGGCCTCGCCGTCGGCGACCGTAGCCGCGCCGGCGGGCTTGGTAGACCGGTCGGCGTGGGTTTCGATCGTGTGCGCATCGCCCGCTCGTACGACGAGGTGGCCGCCGTCTACGCCGGCGCGTTCGTGGGGGAGCTGGCGGCCAAGCCGCTCGACCGTGCCCTGCTCGGCGTCCTGGCCGACGACGTGCGGGCCCGGCGGGCGGGGCCGATCGCCGACCTCGGCGCCGGGCCGGGCCACGTCGGGGCGTTCCTGGCGAACCGGGGCGCCGAGGTGGTGGCGGTCGACCTGGCGCCGGCGATGGCGTCGATCGCCCTCGTCGAGCACGGCCTCCCGGCGGCGGCCGGGTCGCTGACCGCGCTGCCCCTGGCGTCGGGGTCGCTGGGCGGGGCGGTCGCCTTCTACTGCCTGATCCACCTCGACGACGACGACCTCGCCGGCGCCGCGGCGGAGCTGGCCCGGGTGCTGCGCCCGGGGGCACCGCTGCTGGCGGCGTTCCAGGTCGGGCCGCCGGGGGAGTCGCCCCGGCACGTCGAGGAGTGGCGGGGCCACGACGTCGACCTCGTGTTCCGCCGCCTCGACCCGGCGACGCTGGCGGCGGTCCTGGAGGGCGCCGGGCTCGCGGTGGAGGCGACCCTCGTGCGGGCGCCGTACCCGGAGGAGACCGATCAGCGGGGGTACGTGCTGGCCCGCAACGTCAGGGGGTGACGGCGACGGCCGGCTCGTCCTCGGCGTCGCCGTCACCCCCTGACCTCGCGGGCCCACCGTCCCCTTCCCCCGCCGCACCCTCGGCCAGACCCGCCGCGGCCTCCGCCTCGGCGATCGCCCGGTCGGTGACCACCGCCAGCAGCAGCGGGAGCCCCGCCAGACCGCCGGCCGTGGTGAGGAAGAACACGGCCCGCACCGACAGCAGGTCGGCCAGGACGCCGCCGA
>DATCLV010000704.1:0-1825 GCA_036563745.1 Acidimicrobiales bacterium
GTCCGATACCCGTCGGCGGCCGCGATGATTCGGTCGCCCCACCGAACGGGGGAGCGGCGCGCCGGCGACCAGGGGCGCGGCCGGGGGTGGTGGAGATGCAGGGGTCCCCACGGCACCATGGCCGCGTGCGATCCCTGTGGAGAGGCCGGTCGGCCGTGCTGCCCGAGGGCTGGGAGCGGGTGGCGGCCGCCGCCGTCGGCCACTGGTCGCTCCTCGACGACGACGAGCGGGCCCGCATGGGCGAGCTCATGACCTGGCTGCTCGGGCGCAAGCGGTGGGAGGCGGCCCGGGGGTTCGAGCTGACCGACGAGATCCGCCTGGTCATCGCCGCCCAGGCCGCCCTGCTGATCCTCGGCCTCGACGTCGACGCCTACCGCGACGTGACGTCGATCATCGTCCACCCGACCACGGTGACGCTCCGGGGGCCGCGGCCCGGGCCGGCGGCCGGTGTGATGACCGACGGGCCGCTGCCGATCCTCGGGCAGGCGTCGGACCGGCGCGGGCCGGTGATCATCGCCTGGGACGCCGTCCGCGCCGACGCCCGCCACCCCGAGCGGGGCCACAACGTCGTCATCCACGAGTTCACCCACAAGCTGGACATGCTCGACAACGTGGTCGACGGCACCCCGCCGCTGCCCGACCGGGCCGCCCGGCGCCGGTGGGTGGAGGTGTGCACGGCGGAGTTCCGGCGGCTCCGGGCCGGCCGGGGCGGGCACCTGCTGCGGTCGTACGCGGCGACGAACCCGGGGGAGTTCTTCGCCGTCGCCACCGAGGTCTTCTTCGCCCTCCCCGCCGAGCTGCAGGCCGAGAAGCCCGACCTCTACGGGGTCCTCCGCGACTTCTACCGCCAGGACCCCGCCGCCCGCCTCGCCCGCGCCGCCGCCCGAGCGCCGGGCCCCGGCGAAACTGGGTGATTCCTGGGGGTAGAGCCCCCGAAAATCACCCAAGATCGGCGGCGGTCGGGGTCGTACCGTGGGCGGGGTGGTCGCCGAGTCGATCGTGGTGTTCACCGTGGTGAAGCTGGTCGGCGCCGCCTACCTCGTGTACCTCGGCGTGCAGGCGTTCCGGTCGCCCCGGCGGCTCGCGGCCATCGGCGGCACGGGCGGCCTGGTGACGGTGGCGCTCGGCGTCCGCCTCGCCGCCACCGGCCGGCGGGACTAGCCCGGCTGGCCCGGGTGGCCCGGGTGGGTCGGGACCGCCGCCGGGGTCACCTTGAACGACCCCTTCATCGTGACGATCCACGGCGTCCTGTAGAGGACGTCCACGGCCTGGCCGTCGGCGAGCTGGAGGGTGGTGGACGCCTCCCCGGTCCGCTGGCGGCCCAGGTAGGGGAACGACATCGTCAGCGTGTGCGTCCCGGCCGGGACCTCGAACGTCAGGGTCTGGTTCCACCGGACCTCGCCCGCCGGCCGGCCGTCCACCTCCACGCGCGCCGGCTTCGTGATCAGGAACTGCATGAGCTGCCGCTTCGCGGTGATTCGCACCTGTGCCATCGCACCCACCTCCGTCTCGGATCGTCCCTGCCGTCAGTTCAGCAGGTCAGAGGGCGGTGACGGCGTCGCCCAGGGCGGCGACCGCCGCCTCCAGCTGGGCGTCGGCCAGGTAGGGCGCCGGACCGAGGCGCAGGTAGCGGCCTCGCGTGTCGATGTGCACGCCCCGGCGCCGCAGCTCCTCGTCGAGGCGGGCGGCGTGCGGCGACTCCAGCGCCAGGAACCCGCCGAGCCCCTCCACGGGGGTGGACCGGTCGCGGGTGACCACGTCGTCGGGGACGCCGAGGGCGTCGAACACCTCGGCCATCAGGCCCACCTGGTGCTGGTACGAGGTC
>DATCLV010000713.1:0-5645 GCA_036563745.1 Acidimicrobiales bacterium
CCGCCCGGGAGACCCCCAGCATCCAGATCGTGGCGGCCAAGCCGGTCGTCACCGAGAAGAGGCCCCACATCGTGGCGCCCACGACGATGATGGGGATGCGGGGGAGCCGGTCGGCGTAGAACCCGATCGGCACCGCCAGCAGGAACGCCGCGATGAACGACAGCGAGATCACCGTCAGGATGCCGGTGAGGTCGAGGTCGAAGTGGTCGCGGATGTTGGGCGTCAGGACACCGAAGGCCGCCCGGTCGAGCTCGTCGACCACGTTGAGGCCGAACAAGACGCCGAGCGGGAACAGCGGGGCGCCGCCGGTGGTGCGGGCCTTCCACGCCGCCCACCGGCCCTGGGGGGCCACGGCCGGCTCGGTGGACCGGGTCGCCGCCGTGACGGTCTCGTTCTCGCGGATCTCGTCGACATCGCTCATGCCGTCACCGCCTCGGTCGACGAGCCGTCGGCGTCCCCGGCACCGCCGGCCTTGGCCGCGGGCGCGGTCGCCCCGGTGGCGCCGGCGTCGCCGCCGGCCTCGTCGGGTGGCCCGGTGTCGTCCGGTTCGGGTGCGGGCGCCGCATCGGCGTCCTCCTCCACGGCCTCGGCGGCCCCGACCACCGCGGCGTCGCTGTGCTGGTCGGCCCGCTCGCCCATCAGGCTCGCCACCACGATCCCCCGCCGGCGGGCGACGACCCGGAACCAGTGGTCACGGGCCAGCGCCAGCAGGCCACCGAACCCGCTCGGGAACACCATCAGCATCCCCAGCAGGCCGATGCCGCTGGCCAGGTACTTCCACTCGTTGGGCAGGAAGTAGTTGGCGCCCTGCACGTAGGTGGCGCCGAGCAGCGCCCCCGGCAGCGACCCGAGGCCGCCGATCACCACCATGGTGAACAGCTGGAGGCTGCGCTCCGGCGCGTACGGGTTGGGGGCGAGCCCCTCCTGCTGGACGACGTACAGCGCCCCGGCCGTCGCGGCCAGGAAGCCCGACAGCGCGAACGCCGCCAGCTGCGTGCGGATCACGTTGACGCCGTACGACATCGCGGCCCGCTCGTTCTCCCGGATGGCGATGAGCACCCGCCCCGTCCGGCTGTGCCGCACGCCGGTGACCATGGCGAGGGCCAGCAGCAGCGTCGCCACCGAGACGAAGAACACCCGGGTGGCGTTGTCGATCGGGATGCTGCCGAACAGCTCGGGGGTGGCGATGTGCGTCGGCGGCAGCCAGTCGAAGATCGTCCGGTCGAGCAGGTACTCGGCGGTGAGCAGCGCGAACGCCAGCGTCGAGACGGCCAGCGTCAGGCCCCGCCGCCGCAGCGCCGGGTAGCCGACCACCACCGCCGCCACCGCCCCGGCCAGGCCGGCGACGACCATCGCGACCGCCAGGTCCCAGCCCTCCTCCACCACGTAGCCGCCGATCGCGGCGCCCACGCCGACGAACGCCATGTGGCCCAGGCTCACCTGGCCGCCCCAACCGGTGAGGACCACCAGCGACGCGGCCACGATCCCGAACAGCACGATCAGCGTGGCCAGCCCCAGCTCGCTGCGCTCCAGCCACATCGGCAGGGTGAGCACGAACGCGGCCAGCACCACCCACAGCCCCCAGCGGGCCAGCCGGATCTCCGGCAGCCCCGCCAGCTCGCGGGGCGTGGGCCGCACCTCCTGGGTGGCCTGCCACGCCGAGGCGTCCTCGTCGACCCGGCCCGTGCTCGCCCGCCGCACCAGCAGCAGGCCCACCATCACCGCCAGGAAGATCACCACGTTGCTGTAGGCGGGCCGGTACCACGACTGGAACACGACGGCCTGGTCGAGGATCCCGATGCCGAGCGCCGCCGAGACGATCGTCGGGAGCCGGGAGAACCGGCCGAACACGGCGGCGGCGAGCGCCTGGACCAGGAACATGACCGGCAGGGCCTGGCCCACCGGGAGGCCGACCACGCCGGCCCGCAGGTACATGGCGAGGAAGGCGAGCACCGACGCCACCGCCCACACCACGGTGTGGAGGCGCTTCACCGGGATGCCGAGCCCGGCGGCCCGGTCGGGCCGCTCGGCGGCGCCGATGATCGCCAGGCCGATCGTCGAGCCCTTCAGGAAGATCGCGAGCCCGACGAGCGCGAGCGGCACGACGATGGCGGTCAGCAGGTCGTGGGCGTTGAAGATCGTGGCCGCCGGCCCGCTCCCGATCGGCCGCCGGAAGTCGAACGGCGCCGGCAGCTTCGACCCGAAGTCCTTGCCGAACAGCTGCGGCAGGAGGAACGCCACGCCGGTGAGCAGCTGGGCCAGGCCGATGGTGGCCACGGTGAGGACCAGCCGGGGAGCGTTGGTGAACCGCCGGATGATCAGCGTCTCCACCAGGCCGCCGAGCAGCAGCGCCGCCAGCAGGCCGACCACCAGGCCCACCCAGTAGTTCCACTGCCACCCGATGACCAGCATCACGGCGAACACGGCGGGCACGCCGCCCAGGTCGCCCTGGGCGAAGTTGACGATCCGGTTCGCCCGGTAGACGAGCGCGATGCCGAGGGCGATCAGCGCGATGCGGCCGCCGTAGAGGGCGCCGTTGATGACGACGCCGACGGGCGCGGGCATGAAGATCCGCTGCACCAGCAGCATCGCCCCGAACGGCACGAGCCACTCGAGCGGCCCCTGGAGCAGGTGGCGGAGCTCGCCGAGCACCCCTTCGTTCGTCCTCACCGCCCCGCTCGTTGCCTGGGTTGTCACCGCATCCCCCCTGGTTCCCCCCTGCGCTTTGGTGGTCACGCTGTCGTCGCTCGTGGTGGTCGGTGTCGGGTGCTCGGTCGTCGTGTCGGTGTCTAGGTCTGCGCCTGCGGGCGCAGGGCGGCGCGGATCAGGTCGCACACCACCGCGACGGCGTCGTCGACGTCGAGGTCGTGCTGCTGGCGCAGCACGTCCCAGCCGCCCGCGTGGACGGCGAGGTCGACGGCGGCCAGCGCCCGGGGGCGCCGGTCGTCGTCGAGGGCGGCCAGCTCGGGTGCGAAGACGCGCGCCACCTCGTGGCGCCCCATCCGCCGGGCCTCTTCGAGGATCTTGCGGATGGCCGCCGAGAAGGGCTCCTGCAGCACGGCGGCGTGCCGGATGTTCCGGCCCCGCTCGTAGATCATCGCCCGACGCTGGACGAAGGCGAGGAGGCGGTCCTCGAACGGGCCGTCGGTCCTGGTCTCGGGCAGGACCTTCGCGCTGCGCTCCTCGTGACGGACCGCGGCGGCGAAGAACAAGGCCTCGACGTCGTCGAAGTGCACGTAGAGCGAGCGCAGCGAGACGCCGGCCTGCTCCGCGATCTCACGCGCCGTCGGCCGGAGGTTGCCGGCGTCGATCAGCTCCAGGAGCGCGTCGACGACGTTGTCACGGGTGCGGCTGGCCCGAAGCAGACGCCCGTCTGTGACATTCGTCTCGCCCACGAACGGGACCATAGGCGCTTTTTCACACCGCGTGCAATGGTCTCCCAGCAGGACGCTTGCCCCTGACGAGGCGTAGCAGGTAATACACGCCCGGTGTTAAGCGGCCCTACCGCCGGCCGGTTCCAGTGCTCCCCCGCCGACGCCGACGACCCTGCGTGGTCGCCGGTCGACCACCTGCTCGACGACCCCGCAGCCGTCGAGCGGCTCGTGCGCGCCGCGGGGAGTGGTCGGTTCGCCAGCGACGACCGGGCCCTCGTCCTCGCGCAGATCGCGCGCGAGGCGATCGCCGTCCTCGTCGCCGCCGGCGTGCACGCCTGGGCCACCGAGCGGCGGGTGCCCGACCTGTCGGCCGCCAACGTCCTCCTGCGCGACGGCCCCACCGGCGTCGTCGTCGGGCTGCGCCGGCCCCGGTCGACGGTCCCGCCCGCGCACCCCGAGGCGGGCACCGCGCCCGACGTCGAGGTGCTCGAGGAGCCCAAGCTGTTCGCCTGCTTCCTCGACCGGGTGCTGGGCGACCCGGCGCCCCTGGGGGCGGCCCCGCCCGGCCCCGCCGACCGCGTCGCGGCCGTCGCCGCGGTGGTCGCCACCGTCCGGCGCGTCGTCCGCGTCGGCGACCGGCACCTCTGGGGCACCGCCGCGCTCACGCTGTCGAGCACGCTCACCCGGCTCGGCCACACGCTCGGCGAGCGGGCCGACGACGACCGTCGCCGCATCCTCGCCGCCCGGCCCGACCTCGCCCGCACGATCGAGCTGGTCACCGTCGCCGACCCCGACGACCCCGCCGGCGCCCCGGTCACGTTCGCGATCCGCCGCACCTGCTGCCTGCTCCTCAAGCTGCCGGCCGGGCACCAGTGCGGCACGTGCAGCCTCCGCGACCGCGACGCCTGCGTCGCCCGGATGACCGCCTGGGCGCTCGCCGGCCGCGCCGAGGCCCGCGCCCAGCCGGCGCCGACGCCGCGGGTCTGAGCGCGCCCCGTCGCCGCTCGCTCGCCCGATCTTTCCGCGGTTCCCCCTGACCTCGCGTGGCGGGCGCGGTACGGTGGGTGGGGACAACCAGACCGGCGAGGCTGGGGACGGAGGCGGGGTCATGACGACGTCGACGGTTCCAGCAGCGACGACCCGGGCGAGGGCGGTGGCGCCGCCGGTGCCCACGATCGGGGCCCGGATCGGCGCGGCCGCCGACGCCACCACGTTCGTCGGCGTCCACCTGGCGTGCCTGGCCGTGCCGGCGGTCGGGGTCACCCCGCGGGCGCTGGCCGTGGCCGCCGCCGGCTACGCGCTCCGCTGCTTCGGGGTCACCGCCGGGTTCCACCGCTACTTCTCCCACCGGTCGTTCCGGGCCGGGCGCGGGGTGCAGTGCACGCTGGCCCTGCTGGGCACCCTCGCCATGCAGCGGGGCGTCCTGTGGTGGGCGGCGACCCACCGGCGGCACCACGCCGTGGCCGACACGCCCGCCGACGTCCACTCGCCGCACCACCGCTCGTTCCTCTACAGCCACTGCGGCTGGTTCCTCGACCCCGCCAACCAGCCGGTCGAGCACCGCCGGGTGCGTGACCTCACCCGCTACCCGGAGCTGGTGCTCCTCGACCGGGCCAAGGTCGCGCCGATCGCCCTGTTCGGCGCCGGCCTGTGGTGGCTGGGCCCCGACGTGTTCGTGTGGGCCTTCTGCGTGGCGACCGTGGCGCTGTGGCACGCCACGCTGGCCACCGGCTCGTTCTCGCACCGGGTCGGCGGCTACCGGAACTTCCCCACGCCCGACGACAGCCGCAACAACCGGCTCATCGCCCTCGTCCTGCTCGGCGAGGGCTGGCACAACAACCACCACCACAGCCCCCGCTCGGCCTGCCACGGCGTCCGCCGCAGCGAGCTCGACCCGATCGGGGCGACGCTGCGGCTCCTGGCCCGCCTCGGCCTCGTGCGCGACCTCCTGCCGCCCCCGGCGGCCCTGCCCTCGGTGCCGGCCTACGGGTGTGACGGGGCCGGGGGTGCTCCGGGCACCTCGAAGAGCAGGTCGTCGGCGTAGCACCACCACCAGTCCTGGTAGGGCTCGTAGGAGCGGACCACCGGGTGGCCGGTCGCCTTCCAGTGGGCGGTGGCGTGACGGTTGGGCGAGCTGTCGCAGCAGCCGACGTGGCCGCAGGTCATGCAGAGCCGCAGGTGCACCCAGCGGTCGCCGGTGCGGAGGCAGTCCTCGCAGCCGGGGCTCGACGGCTCCACCGCCACCGCCGGGTCCACGTGCTCGCAGTCATC
>DATCLV010000716.1:0-2128 GCA_036563745.1 Acidimicrobiales bacterium
GCTGGGACGCCACCACGTGCCGGTCGAGGTGCCGGGCCAGCGCCACCCGGCCGACGGCGCCCGCCGCCAGCGCCGGCGACCAGCCGGGGAAGCCCCAGCCGTCCTCGCCGCCGGCCCGGAACCGCGCCGGGCACTGGGCGACCTCGGCCGCGGCCACCCAGCCGACGTAGACGTCGCCGGGGTCGGCCTCGGCGTCGAGGCCGCCGACCAGCTCGTCGAGCCGGGCCGTGACGTCGTCGCGCAGGCGGAGGGCGCGCTCGACGGTGGCGTGCCGGTGCTCTCGGCCGTCGGTGCCGTCGGTGCCGTCGGCGGCCGCCGGGGTGCCGGGGTCGACCGGTGGGGTCGCGTCGGCGGCGTCGGCGTCGGGGCCGATGTCGGGGGCCGTCTCGGTGCCGGTCACGGCAGCGCCAGCGCCAGGGCCTCGCTGTCGACGCGGGCGGCGACGTGCGCCGCGCCCTCGGCGCAGGCCGGGCGGAGCGGGCAGAACGTGCACTGCGACCCGGGGCGGGCCTCGGCGGGCTCGCCGGCGGCCAGCCGGGCCGCGACCTCGACGGCGGTGGCCACCCGCTCGGCGGCGTGCACCAGGACCTCGGCCCGGATCGGTTCGAGCTGGGTGGCGCCGTCGGCGGCGGCGACCGACAGGACGGCCGCTGGGGCGATCCCGTCGCGCAGGCCCACCAGCAGCCCGTAGAGGTGCCCGTCCTGGCGGACCGAGTCGTGCCACTGCCCGCCCTTCAGCTCGACGACCAGCCCCGGCCGCCCGGTCGGCGGGCCGCCCAGCAGGATGTCGAGCTTGCCGCTGACGACGACCGTCCCGCCGTCGCCGAGCCGCAGCCGCACCGGCTCCTCCACCCGGGGCCACCAGCCCGGGTCGATCGCCGGCCAGGTGGCGACCAGCGGGTCGAGGCGGGCGGCGGCCTCGGCCAGCAGCTCGGCCGCGGCGTCGGGGCCGAGGTCGGCCAGGTGCTGCCGGACCCGCGGCTCGTCGATCGCGTCGAGGTAGTCGGCGGCGGCGGCCACATCGGGTGGGGTCGCCGGCCCCAGCGTGGCGAGCTTGGCGCCGGCGTCGACGAGCTGGCCGAGGACGATGGCGGTGACGTCGCCGGTGTCGGCCAGGTCGGGGTCGGCCAGCGCCCGGCGCGGGCACTCCAGCAGCCGGGCGATCGACGCCTTGGCCAGCCGCAGCGGGTCCTCGCAGGTCCACGGGGCGCCGCCCGCGGCTGCGGCCACGGCGTGCTCCAGGATCAGCCGCGCCTCGTCGAGCGCCTCACCCGCCACCGGCTCGCCGAGCCGCTCCGGCTCCTGCAACAGCGCCGCCAGCACGGCCGCGATCGTACGGACCCTCCGGTCACGGCTCGCGGATGCTCAGCGGGTGCCGGACCGCCCGACGTGCCCGATGCGCAGCCCGCTCGTACACGGCCGTGGCCGACGAGCGGGGTATCAGCGCCCTTCCAGCCACTCGGCTTCGGCGCGGCCCATCTCGGTGGTGGGCGGGCGGTCGACCCACGGCCACAGCTCCTCGGCGATCTGCCGGAAGTTGGCGGTGGCCCGGAGGTCGCCGAGGATCGCCATCAGGCCCAGGTTGATGCGCTGGATGATGACGAAGCTGGCCGGCAGGTTGGCGGCCTTGGCGATCTCGCCGTGGGGGCCGGTGGGGTCGAAGAAGCGCTGCACGGTCTGCGACGACCACTCCGGCGTGATCGTCATCACCGCGTCCTCGGCCACGAACGAGTAGAAGTGGCCGAAGTACTCCTCGACCTGCTCGTCGCTCACCGGCAGGCCCGGCTTCAGGAGCCCGATCTCCTCGGCGATGCGGCGGTAGGTGGCGACGTCGCGGTCGAGGACGATCGCCTCGATCATCCGCTGGAAGACCTTGATCTCGTCCGCGGTGAAGTGCTTCACCAGGCCGAAGTCGAGGAACGTCACCTGGCCGCCCGGCCGGAACAGGTAGTTGCCGGGGTGCGGGTCGCCGTTGAACGCCTGCAGCCGGTACAGCGACCGGAACACGAACCGGTAGATGGCCTCGGCGGCGAGCTGGCGCTCCTCGTCGTCCCAGGTGAGCAGCTCGTCGAAGCGGGCGCCGGTGGCCAGCTCGCTGGTGAGCACCCGGGCGGTCGACAGCTCGGGC
>DATCLV010000717.1:0-5853 GCA_036563745.1 Acidimicrobiales bacterium
CCCCGAGCTGGACTGAGCACGCTCTCGCCGGTCAGGGCGCCGCGAGCGCCGCGGCGAGGGTCTCGGGGTCGGCGACCGTCACCGTCACCGACCGGTGGTGGAGCAGCTCCTTCGGCAGCGCCGCCGGCACCGGCTCGCGGAACTGGATGCACAGGCCCTTCCGGGTGGTGGTCGCGAACGTGACGCCGCCGTCGGCGAGCGACAGGCGCGCCGGCCCCGCCACCTTCCACCAGCGGTAGGGGCCGGTGACCTCGGTCGACGCGACGTTGGCGACCGGCGTCCGCAGCGACCACAGCCCGAACCGGACGTGCAGCTCGCCGTCGCCGATCTCGACGTGCGCGGTGTTCGGCAGCACCCCGAACGCCGCGGCCGCGGGGCGCAGCCGGTGCTCGAAGGCGAACTCGAAGCGCTGCCGGCCGGGCCGCTCGGGGCGGGTCCCGGCGTCGCCCGCACCGCCGGCCTCCGCGGTCGCCGGGGGAGCGGCGGCCGGCGGAGAGGCCGGGGCGGTGTCGGGGATCGGGCTGCCGGTGGTGACGTCGTCGGTGGGGGAGCCCGCCGCCGCGGCGACGGTCGGCGTCGCCGTCGACGGCTTCGACGCGTTCGCCGCCTTCGACCGCGTGGACGGCGTGGACGTCGACGCCGCCTTCGCCCGGGCGCGGGACGACGTGGCCGACCGCGCCGCGGACGCGGCCTCGGCCACCCTCGCCGCGGCGGCCGCCTTGCTGGTCTTCGGCGTCTTGGCCGCCTTCGTGGCCTTCGCGGTCGTCGTGGCGTTCGCCGCCTTCGTGGCCTTTGTGGTCTTCGCGGTCTTCGCCGTCTTCGCGGTCTTCGCCGCCGTGGCCGACCTCGAGGTCGTCGCCTTCGTCGACCTCGGGGCGCGGCGGGGCGACGAGGCCGACGACGACGGTGCCGGTGGTGGGCCCTGCGGCTTGTCCTGGTCGACCGCGTCGTGATGTCCCGGCCGGTTGGCCGGCGGCACCGGACCGGCGGGACCCGACGCGGGCCCGGGAGACCGGTCGCGGTCGGTCACCTCGGCGGAGTGGTCGGGGTCGACGTCGGTGTGGCCGGAGCGCTCGGCCTCCGGCTGCTGGGGGCGTGCCACTCACCGGGTCTACCCACGTGACACCTCCCCAACCCGGAGGCACGAGGCCGGCCGGCAGGAACCCGCGGGGGTCAGCGCGCGAGCGGAAGCGTGGCGGCGCTGCGGAGCGTCGTCCGGCCGGACCAGGTGGTCGGCCCCGCCCGCCGCAGGCCGGGCAGGCGGGTGAGCAGCGCCGTGAGCGCCACCTCGGCCTGCATCCGGGCCAGGTGGGCGCCCAGGCAGTGGTGGATGCCGCCCCCGAACTGCAAGTGCTGGCCGGCGTCGGGCCGCTCGACGTCGAGGTCGTCGGCCGTCGGCCCCCAGCGCTCCGGGTCGTGGTTGGCGGCCCCGATCGCCAGGTACACCACGTCGCCCGGTGCCGCCACGGCCGACCCGTCGCCCGCCAGGTCGACCGGGACCGTCGCCACCCGCCGCACGAACTGGTTGGGCCCGTCGTAGCGGAGCAGCTCCAGCACGGCGTGGGGGATCAACTCGGGCGCCGCCTGCAGACGGGCCAGCTGCTCCGGGTGGTCGAGCAGGGCGCTGAGCCCGTTAGCGATCAGCGCCGTCGTCGGCTCGTGGCCCGCCACGTACAGGGTCACCAGCTGGGCGACCAGCTCGGCCGGGGTCAGCCGGTCGTCACCCAGCGACGCGGTCACCAGCGCCGTGAGCACGTCGTCGCCCGGCCGGGCCCGCTTCTCCTCGGCCGCCGCGGCCAGGTAGGCCTCCATCTCGTCGATCAGCCGGGTGCACGCGTCGAACTCCTCCTCGCCGATCACGAGGTCGAGGCTGCGGGCCGTCGCGGCGGTCCACTCCCGGAACCGGGGCCCGGCCTCGGCGGGGATGCCGAGCATGTCGCAGAACACCGCCACCGGCAGCGGGTAGGCGAAGTCGGCCACCAGCTCGAACGACCTCGACGGCCGGGCGGCCAGCGCCGCCACGTGCTCGTCGACCCGCTGCCGCACCGACGCCCGGATCGCCTCGACGGCCCGGGCGGTGAACGGCGCCTGGATCAGCCGCCGCAACCGGGCGTGCGCCGGGTCGTCCTCCAGCACCAGCGTGCCGGCCTCCCGCTGCCGCCGCGCCGACCGCGCCCGCAGCATGTCGACCAGCGGCGACGGCGACGCCTTGTCGAGGTCGCTCGACATCGTGCCGTCGCGCAGCAGCCGCGCCACCGACGCGAACCGGGTCACCACCCACCCGGACAGCAGCTCCGACCAGTGCACCGGCTCCGCCTCCCGGAGCCGGCGGTACTGGTCGTAGGGCCAGGCGTCGTAGCCGGCCTCGAACGGGTCGAACGCGACGGCCACCATCCCCCCGTGGCCCCCGCCTCAGCCGACCTGGCGATCGGCGTCGGCCCAGTAGGGCTCGCGCAACTCCCGCTTCAACAGCTTGCCGGACGGGTTGCGGGGCAGCGTCTCGGCGTAGTCGACCGACTTGGGCAGCTTGTAACCGGCGAGGTGCTCGCGGGCGAAGGCGATGAGCTCGACCGCGAGCTCGTCGCCGGCCTCGACCCCCGCCGCCGGCACCACGATCGCCTTCACGGCCTCGCCCCACTTCTCGTCGGGGACGCCGATCACCGCCACGTCGGCCACGCCCTCGTGCTTCATCAGCACGTTCTCCACCTCGGCCGGGTACACGTTCTCGCCGCCGGACACGATCATGTCCTTCACCCGGTCGTGGATGTAGATGTAGCCCTCCGCGTCCGCGTAGCCGGCGTCGCCGGTGCGGAACCAGCCGTCCGGGGTGATCGCGGCGGCCGTGGCGTCGGGGTTGTTCCAGTAGCCGGCCATGTTCTGGTGCGACCGGGTCCAGATCTCGCCGACCTCGCCCAGCGGCTTGTCCTCGCCGGTGGCGGCGTCGACGATCCGCATCTCCACCCACGGGTACGGCTTGCCGCACGACCGCAGCACCTCGGGCCGGTTGACCGGGTCGTGGTCGACGCCGTCGAGCTGGGTGATCGCGCCGGTGGTCTCGGTCAGGCCGTACACCTGGATCATCTCGCAGCCGATCACCTCCATCGCCTGCACGAGGACCTTGTCGGTGATCGGGGAGGCGCCGTAGACGAGCGCCCGCATGCTGGAGAAGTCGGTGTCGTGCACGCCCGGGGTCATCAGCAGGAACTGGATGACCGCCGGCACCATGAACGCGTTGGTGATCCGGTGCTCGGGGATGACCTGGAGGATCCGGGCCGGGTCGATGTCGCGCAGCACGACCGTCTTGCAGCCGTGGTACAGGCCCACCGTCGCCCAGCCGGCGCCGGCGATGTGGAACATCGGCATCATGGCGAGGTTCACCGACTCGGTGTCGAACCGCCACTGCTCGGCGATGCCGGCCACGCCCTTGAAGAAGTTGTCGTTGGTGAGCATCACGCCCTTGGGCAGGCCGGTCGTGCCCGAGGTGTAGAGCTGGAAGGCGACGTCCGAGCCGCTCGACGTGTGGTCCGGGTCCACCGGCTCGGCCGCGTCGACGAGCTCCTCGTAGTCGACCCAGCGGTCGTGGCCGCCGATGGCGACGATCGTGCGCACCCGCTCGAGCCGGTCCTCGATCTTCTCGATGTGACCGACGAACTCCGGTCCGACGATCACCACCTCGGCCTGGGCGTCGTCGATGATCTGCAGCATCTCGGCCGGGGCCAGCCGCCAGTTCACCGACACGTTGACCGCGCCGAGCTTCGCCAGCCCGAAGGTCACCTCGAACCACTCGAGGCCGTTCTTGTCGATGAACGCCACCCGGTCGGTGGCCTGCACGCCCGCCGACCGCAGCGCCTGGCCCACCCGGTTGGAGCGCTCGTCAAGCTGGCCGAAGGTCAAGGTCGCGCCCTCGAACTCGAGGGCGGTGGCGTCGGGCCGCTCGGCGGCGTGCGCCCGGATGATGTCGGCGATGGTCGCGATCGCAGTGGTCGGCATCGGTCCCCCTCGGTGCTCGCGCGTGCGCTGCACCGAGCAGTCTTCCCCAGGAAGGGCCCCGCGTGCCCAAGGTCACAGGCTTCCCGGTCAGAACCGTGACAGTTCCTGACGGATCGTTACGGTGGCGGCCATGAGCACGACGGGGGTGACGGTGAGCGGGGGAGCGGTGTCGTGAGCGTGGCGCTGGTGACGGGAGCGGCCCGGCCGCGGGGGATCGGGCGGGCCACGGCGCTGCTGCTGGCCGAGCAGGGCCACGACGTGGCGTGCCTCGACATCGCCCGGCCCTACGAGTCGGCGCCCGCGCACGCGGTGGCGACCGGTGACGACCTCGACGGCGTGGTCGCCGAGATCGAGGCCAAGGGCCGGCGGGCGGTCGGCGTCCGGGCCGACGTGTCCGACGCGGCGGCGGTCGAGGCCGCGGTCGCCGAGGCCACCGAGGCGCTCGGCACCGTCACCCTGGTCGCCAACGTGGCCGGGGGCAGCGGCCCGGGGTTCGGGCTGGGGCCGCTGGTGTCCCTGCCCGACGACGAGTTCCGCCGGGTCCTCGACGTGAACCTGCTGGGCACGTGGTTCGTGTCCAAGGCGTGCGCCGGCCGGATGGTGGCCGCCGGGGTGCCGGGCCGGATCGTCAACGTGTCGAGCCAGGCGGGGAAGCGGCCGTTCCCGATGCTCGGCGCCTACTGCGCGGCGAAGGCGGCGGTCATCTCGCTCACGCAGACGATGGCGGTGGAGCTGGGGCCGTCGGGGATCAGCGTCAACGCCGTGTGCCCGGGCACGGTCGACACCGACCTCACCAACCCGAACGGGATGATGGCCACGATGCTGGGTGGGGACGAGGGCCTGCAGCGCTACCTGGAGCGGGAGATCCCGCTGCGCCGCCTGCAGACGGCGGAGGAGATCGCCGAGGCGATCGTCTACCTGCTGTCCGACGCCGCCCGGGGGATCACCGGCGAGGCCGTCAACGTCAGCGCCGGCCAGACGGTGACGTGACGTAGCCCCCGGCCTCCCGCCGGTCGCTGGTCGCCCTCGATCGTCGCTCGTCTCGTCGCTCGTCTCGTCGCCCTCGTCGGGGCGCTGCGGGGCGCTCCGGCGCGCCCAGATGACGATGCAGGCGGATTCGGCAATAATGCGACCGAATCATTCGCGCCTGCGCACGGAGGGGGCACACCACGATGGCCTGGGACTTCTCGACCGAACCCGAGTTCCAAGAGCAGCTCGACTGGGTGGACGAGTTCTGCCGGACCGAGATCGAGCCGCTCGACCTCGTCTTCCCGGGCGCCGTCCGCTCCCGCGACCCGAAGGTCAAGGCCCTCGTCAAGCCCCTCCAGGACCAGGTCAAGGAGCGGGGCCTGTGGGCGCTGTTCCTCGACAAGGAGCTCGGCGGCCCCGGCCTCGGCCAGCTCAAGCTCGCCCTCCTCAACGAGATCCTCGGCCGCTACGCCAGCGCCCCCGCCATCTTCGGCACCGCAGCCCCCGACACCGGCAACATGGAGCTCCTCGCCGCCTACGGCACCGAGGAGCAGAAGCAGCGCTGGCTGTACCCGCTCCTCAACCAGGAGATCTGGTCGGCCTACTCGATGACCGAGCCCCAGGGCGGCTCCGACCCCAACCTCTTCAAGACGCACGCCGTCCGGGACGGCGACGAGTGGGTCATCAACGGCGAGAAGTGGTTCACGTCCGCCGGGCGGGCCGCCGACATCCTCTTCGTGATGTGCACCAACGGCATGTTCGTGGTGCCGCGGGACACGCCCGGCGTGGAGATCCAGCCCTACCCCCAGACCCACAACCACATCATCTACCGGGACGTGCGGGTGCCCCTCGACCACCTGCTCGGGCCCGAGGACGGGGCGAAGGTGCTGGCCC
>DATCLV010000726.1:0-21375 GCA_036563745.1 Acidimicrobiales bacterium
ACCCGAGCCCCACGCGCTGTGGGAGACGTCGCCGCAGTGGCCCACGCTCCCGGCGGCGCTCCACGACGCCGCGACCACGCGGCCCGACGCGGTCGGCGTGATCGACGGCGACGTCCGGCTGACCTACGCCGACTACGCCGACCGGTCGCTGACGGTGGCCCGGGCACTCGTCGCCGCCGGCGTCGAGAAGGGCGACCGGGTGGCGATCTGGCTGCAGAACCGGTGGGAGTGGCCGGTGATCTGCCTCGGCGTCTGGCGGGCCGGCGCCATCGCCGTGCCGATCAACACCCGGCTGAAGGGCGTCGAGGCGGCCGACATGCTCGAGCGCACCCGGGCCAAGGTGCTGTTCGCCATCCCGTCGCTGCTCGGCATCGACCACCTGCGCCTGCTCCGCCAGGAGAGCGGCGGCCCCGCCGACGGGCGGCCCTTCGAGCGCCTCCCCCACCTCACCACCCTCGTCCACCTGGGCGACGGCGAGGGCACCGAGGGCGGCGTGCCCCTCGACGACTTCCTCGCCACGGCCGACGCCGTCGACCCGGGGGTGATCGCCGAGCGGGAGGCGTCGCTCGGCCCCGACGACCCCGCCGAGCTGCTGTTCACCTCCGGCACCACCGGCCGACCCAAGGGCGTGGTGCTCGGCCACCAGCAGCTCCTGCGCTCCTACTGGGACTGGTCGGGCATCGTCGGCCTGCACGAGCACGACCGGTTCCTGCTGACCAGCCCCTACGCCCACGGCCCCGGCATCAACGGCAACCTCGTCGCCTCACTGATGCGCCGGTTCGCCAGCGTGGCGGTCGACGTCTTCGACGCCCCGACCGTCCTCGACCTGGTGCTGCGGGAGGGCGTCACCGCGATGCTCGGCCCCGCCAACCTCTACGCCCGGCTGATGGCGGCCGCCGAGGCCGACCCCGGCAAGGGGACGCCCCGCCTGCGCCTGGCCATCCTCGGCATGGCGGCGATCCCGCCCGAGCTGATCGCCCGCCTGCGCTCCGAGTGGTCGGTCGAGCTGATCTGCAACGCCTACGGGGCCATCGAGAGCACGGTCGTGTCGATGACCCGCCCCGACGACCCGCCGGAGCTGGTCGAGCGGTCGACCGGGCGGGCGCTGCCCGGCGTCGAGCTCCGGGTCGTCGACGACGCCGGCAACGACGTGCCGCCGGGTGAGCCGGGTGAGCTGCTGGTCCGCTCGTTCGCGGTCATGCAGGGCTACTGGGACGCGCCCGAGGCCACGGCCGAGGCGATCACGCCGGACGGCTGGTTCCACAGCGGCGACATCGTCACCCGTGACGCGGAGGGGAACGTGACCATCGTCGACCGCAAGAAGGAGGTCTTCATGGTCAACGGGTTCAACGTGTACCCGGCCGAGGTGGAGAGCCTCCTGCTGCGCCACCCGGCGCTGGCGCACTCGGCGGTGGTGGCGGTGCCCGACGAGGCGTCGGGCGAGGCGGGCGTGGCCTACGTGGTGCCGCGGCCGGGCGCCACGGTCGACGTGGACGAGCTGGCGCGCTGGGCCCGGGACGCCATGGCCTCCTACAAGGTGCCCCGCCACTTCGTGGTGCTCGACGAGCTGCCGGTCGCCGCCACCGGCAAGACCGACCGCAAGGGCCTCCGCGAGCGCTGGCTCGCGTCGTCCGGCGGCTCGGGCACGCCCGTGTAGGCGCCGGCTGCGCATCGGGGTGCGCCGGTGCACCACCCGAGCCCCGGGGTGCGGCGGTGCGTCACTTCCGCCCCGGGTGCGCCGGCGCGTCGCGTCGACCCGTGGGGGCAGGCCGGTCGTCCGGTCACCTCCGTTGACGGGGACCGGGTGACCGCTTAGGGTAAACAAGCAAGCGCTCGGTTGGTAGCCGGAGAGCCGTGGCCGGCGAACCACGGAAGTGCGGGACGAGAAGGGGAGATCGCATGCAGTACGGGATGTTCTTGCAGTCGTCGCACCCGCCGGGGAAGCCCCTGGGCGAGAGCATCGAGCAGGACCTCGAGGTCATCGAGTGGTGCGACCAGCTCGGCTACGAGGAGGTCTGGGTCGGTGAGCACCTGACGGCCGCCTGGGAGCCGATCCCCGCGTGCGACCTCGTGCTGGCCCGGGCGATGGAGCGCACCGAGCGCATCAAGCTCTGCGCCGGCGCCTACGTCCTGCCGCTCTACCACCCGGCCGAGCTGGCCATGCGCATCACCCAGATGGACCACATGCTCAAGGACCGGTTCATCTGCGGCATCGCCGCCGGCGGCACCCCCACCGACATGCCGCTCATCGACGTCGACCCGCAGTCGGGCCGCAACCGGGAGATGATGCGGGAGTCGCTGGAGATCATGGTGAAGCTCTGGACCGAGCACGTCGGCCCCGAGTTCACCTACGAGGGCCAGTTCTGGACCATCAACAACCCCGGCAACATGTGGGCCGTCGGGCCGCACCTCAAGCCCTGGCACGACCCGCACCCGCCGCTGGCCATGGCGGGCCTGTCGCCCAACAGCGACACCATCCGCTACGCGGGCGAGCACGGCTACATCCCGCTGAGCCTCACCTTCAACGCCCTCTACCTGCGCTCGCACTGGCAGTCGATGGAGGAGGGCGCGGCGGCCGCCGGCCGGACCGCCGACCGCAAGGACTGGCGGGTCGTGCGCGACGTCGTGGTGGCCGAGACCGACGCCGAGGCCAAGGAGTGGGTCCGCAACAGCCTCATGGCGGACCACTGGAACATCATGAACTTCCCGATGCTCCGGGCCTTCAACTGGGTGCAGTACCTCAAGCCGAACCCGGACCACCCCGACGAGGACGTCGACGTCGACTACCTCATCGACCACCTCTGGATGGTCGGCTCGCCCGAGACCGTCACCCGGAAGCTGGTCGAGTGCTACGAGGAGCTGGGCGGCTTCGGCACGCTGGTCGTCAACAAGTACGACCACGGCGACACGCCCGAGTTCTACCGGCGGTCGCTGCAGCTGCTGATCGAAGAGGTCGGCCCGGCCTTCGAGAAGGCGATCGCGTCCTCGTGATCGAGGTCCTCGCCACCGGCGTCGGCATCACCGAGGGCCCCGTCTGGCACGACGGCGCCCTGTGGTGCACGCGCCTCGACGACGGCGGTGGCGAGGGCGCGGTCCTGCGCCTCGACGGGGACCGGCTCGTCGAGGCGGTCGCCACCGGCGGCGGCGCCAACGGCCTCGTCGTGGCGGCCGACGGCACCTTCTACGTCGCCAACGACGGCGGGCGGGACCACACCGGGACGTCCGGGATCCAGCGGGTGGCCGGCGACGACGTCACCTTCGTCGCCACCACGTCGCCCGACGGGCGGGGCTTCCGGCACTGCAACGACCTCTGCTTCGGCCCCGACGGCTGGATCTGGTTCACCGACTCCGGCGCCCGCTACGGCACCAGCGCCGAGCTGTTCGCCCGGGGCGCCCCACCCGAGGACCCCGGCCTCGTCTGCCGCATGGACCCCGCCACCGGCGAGGTGCAGGTGGTCGACGCCTCGCTCTACATGCCCAACGGTCTGGCGTTCTCGCCCGGCGACGAGGTGCTCTACGTGGCCGACACCGTCGCCCACCGGATCACCGCGTTCCCGGTGCTCGACGGCGGCCGGGGTGGCCTCGGGCCCGCCGAGCGGACGATCGCCGTCGACGGCAACCCGGACGGGATGTGCCTCGACGTCGACGGCCGGCTGTACGTGGCCACCGCCACCGGCGGCGAGGTCCACGTGCTCACCCCGGACGGCGGGCTGGAGCGACGGATCCGCTGGGACGACGGGGCGATCCCGCTCAACTGCTGCTTCGGGGGGCCGAGCGGCACCACCCTCTTCGTGACCGACGCGGGCGGCCTGCCGAACGTCGCCCGTGACCCTGCCGCCGACCACGCCCGCGAGCGCCTCGTCGCCGTGGAGCTCGGGGTCGCCGGCCTCCCCCTGCACCGATGACGGAGGTTGCTCCCCCGTGACCGCCCTGGATCTCCCCCTCGCCGGCCCGCCGGCGGCGACCGGGCCCGCGGCCCTCGCCACGGCCCCCGGCGCCGACCCCTCGACCTCGCCCGACGCCCTGGCCCCAGCCCACGACCCGGGGCGGATCGGCCCCGCCGCCCCGCTCGACCCCGCCGACCTCGGGTCGGGGCCCGTCGCCCGGGCCGTCGCCGCGGTCCGCCGGGGCGGGTTCGCCGTGCTGGTGGACGACGACGGCACCGGCGCCCTGGTCCTCGCCGCGCAGGCGACGACGCCCGAGAAGGTCGCCTTCCTGGTCCGGCACTCCACCGGGGTGGTGCGGGTGGCGCTCGACGGCGCCCGCCTCGACGCCCTGCTCCTGCCGCCGATGGTGCCGGGCGCGCCCGACGGCCTCACCGTCTCGGTCGACGCCCGGCACGGGACCGGCGCCGGGACCTCGGCCGCCGACCGCTGCCTCACCGTCCACGCCCTCGTCGACCCCGGCACCAAGCCCGACGACCTGACCCGCCCGGGCAACGTGTTCCCGCAGCGGACCGACGCCCGGGGCGTCCTGGGCCGGGCCGGCCGGGGCGAGGCCGCGGTCGACCTGACCCGCCTCGCCGGCTCCCGCCAGCCCGGGGGCGTGGTCGCCGACCTTGTCGACGACGACGGCGCCCTGCTGGCCGGGGCCGCCCTGGCCCGGTTCGCCGAGCGGCACCGGCTGCCGGTGGTGGCCGTCGCCGACCTGGTCCGCCACCGCCACGAGCACGAGAAGCTGGTGCGGCGGGTCGCGGCGGCCCGCGTGCCGACGCCGCAGGGCGACTACACGGCGCTCGTCTACGAGTCGCTGCTCGACGGGTCGGAGCACGTGGCGTTCGTGCTCGGTGACGTCGATGCCCTCCCCGGGCGGCCCGGCGTGCCGGTGCACGTCCACGTGGAGTGCCTGACCGGCGATCTGTTCGGGTCGCTGCGCTGCGACTGCCGCCGCCGGCTCGACGCGGCCCGGCGCCGCCTCGCCGCGGCCGGGGCGGGGGTGCTCGTCTACCTCCGCCGCCACGATCACCACCGGGGCGGGTCGGTCCCGGAGCTCCTCCACCCCGAGCTCCACCAGGACCGGTCCCGCCACGGTGGCGTGGCCGCCCAGATCCTCGCCGACCTGGGCGTCGCCACGAGCCCGGCCCGGGCGTCGAGCGCCGGCTGATCCCCCCGTTCCGCCGAGCGCCCCGACCCCGGCCGGGCGACCACGCCCGCGCGGCGCGCCGCGGCCGATGCCGGGCACCGGGCGACCGCCCCGGTGGGTCGACCGGGCCGGGCCCGGCCGACCCTGCTCCTAGGACGTGGCCTGCGTGGCCCGGGTGCCTTCCAGCGCGGCGCGGACGTCGCGCTTGAGCACCTTGCCGGTCGGCCCGGTCGGCAGCTCGTCGCACAGCACCAGCGGGGCGGGGGCCTTCAGGCCGCCCAGCCGCTCACGGGCCCACGCCGCCAGGTCGGGCACGGCCAGCTCGGCGCCCGCCCGGGGCACGACCATGGCCGCCACGCGCTCGCCCCACTCGTCGTCGGGCACCCCGACCACGGCGGCGGCCGCCACGTCGGGGTGGCGGAGCAGGGCGTCCTCCACCTCGGCGGGCGCGATGTTCTCGCCGCCGCTGATGATCATGTCGTCGGCCCGGCCGGTGACGTAGAGGTAGCCCTCGTCGTCGAGGCTGCCGTGGTCACCGGTGTGGAGCCAGCCGTCGGCGTCGAGCTTCGACCCGGCCTCCAGGTAGGCGCCGCTCACCTGCTCGCCCCGCAGCCAGATCTCGCCGTCGACGATCTTCACCTCGATGCCGGGCAGCGGCCGCCCGGCGGAGGTGAGCAGCTTGCGGTCGCCGCGGCGGTGGTCGGCGGGGCCGAGGATCGACACGGTGGAGCTGCTCTCGGTGAGCCCGTAGGCGTTGACGAAGTCGGTGTCGGGGAACAGCTCCAGCGCCCGCTCCAGCACCGGCAGCGGCATCCGGGCGCCGCCGTAGGCCAGGTGGCGCAGCGGCGGCGGCCGCAGCGACGGGTCGGCGTCGAGCGCGGCGACGATGCGGGCCAGCATCGTGGGGACGAGGAACACGTGGGTCGCCCGCTCCCGGTGGGCGGCCTCGATCCACCCCTCGGCGGTGAACCGGGGCAGCGGCGCCACCCGCCGGCCGGTGTAGACGCTCGACAGCAGCCCGGCCACGCCGGCCACGTGGAACGGCGGGGCGGCGAGCAGGTTGACCTCGTCGGGCTCGGCCGAGCCGAACTCGAGGGTGGCGAACAGGTAGGCGGCGAGCTGGTCGTGCCGGAGGACGGCGGCCTTGGGCGCGGCCGAGGTGCCGCTGGTGTAGAGCACCACCGCCGGCGCCTCGGGGGCGTCGTCGTAGGCCAGGTCCGGGGCCGCGCCACCGTCACCGTCCGCCCCGGGCCCCGGATCGGCCGGGTCGAGCGGGTCGAGCGGGTCGAGCGGGACGGGGTCGGTCCATAGCAGCGCCGGGTCGAGGCGACGGATCAGCTCGTCGAGCGACGCCTCGGGGAGGCGGTAGTTGAGCGGGGCGTAGCTGCGGCCGGCGGCCGCCGCGCCGAACAGGGCGACCGGGGTGTGCAGCCCGGTGGGGGCGGCCACGGCGAGCGGGCCGGGCGGCCGCGCCCGCAGGTCGGCGGCCAGCCGGGCCGCCCGCTCGGCCACCTGGGCGAACGTGAGGCCGTCGCCGCCGAGCGAACCGACGGCGAGGCGGTCGCCGAAGCCGCTGGCGGCCATCTCGAGGATCATCGCGAGGTTCACGGCGGCCTCGTCAGTCGGAGGACGGGAGCGGCTTGGCCTGGTGCTGCTCCATGGGTGCGCCGTGGCAGGCGACGGTGCCCTCGCCGGGCTTGGTGACGAGCACGGTGGCCCCGCACTCGTGGCACGTGTAGCGCTTACCGAGCAGGTTGGCCATCGCCGCCCACCTCCCCGCCGAGCGCCGTCATGGGCTCGCCGCAGCAGGCGAGCGGTCCGGTGGCCGGTTTGACGACCACGATCTCGGTGCCGCACGTGGCGCAGCGCAGCCGGGTGCCGGCCCGTGGGGTGGTGTTCATGGGTGCCATCTCGTCTGGATCCCTCCTGGCAAGCAAGCGATAGGTTGACGCCTGCGGCGCCCTCGTTGCTAATCTACCGAGCAAGCGCTTGGTCATGCACCAGGCCGTCCGAACGCAAGGGGAGACGATGACGACGACCACATGGGCTGCGCGGGAGACCTGGAGCGGCGAGGTGCCGCGGCCGGCCGACGCCACGGGCCTGCTGCAGATGCCCAGCACGGGCGACCTCGCCGCCCCGCTGGCGGTCGACGAGCTGCCGGCGGTCGTGGCGCTGTCGGCCCGACACCTCACCGCCGCCGGGATCCGTCCCACCGACCGGGTGGTCGTCGCGCTCAACAACGACGGCGTGGGCGTCGGGGCGCACCTGGCGCTGGCCGCGGCGCAGGCCGCCGAGGCCGCGGTCAGCGCCGGCCCCCGGGGCCGGATGCGGCTGCTCCGGGCGCTCGAGGGCAGCCGCGCCACCGCCCTCGTCATCACGCCCACCGGCGCCATGGACCTGCTGGCCCGCCTGCACATCGAGTTCCTGGTCGACCCCCTCGACCTCGGCATCGAGCGGATCGTGCTGGTGGGCGAGATCCCGTCGCCCGGCAGCGAGCGCCAGCTCGCCATGGACTTCGGGGCCGAGGTGGGCGCCGTGCTGTGCGACCCCTACTTCGGCGTGGCCGTCGGCCACCGCGCCGGCACCACCCTGGTCGCCGACCCCGAGCACGTCGTCGCCGCTCCCCTGGCCGACGACGTGGTCACCACCCCCGAGCGCGGCCCCTACGAGCTGGTGCTGCGCCCCGTCTGGTCGGCCGCGCTGGGCGGCGCCCACCTACGCACGGGCTGGGTGGGCGTCGCCGGCGACGAGACCGCCGGCGCCCTCCCCTGGCCCACCGCCACCGTGGGCGACCGCGTGCTGGCCCGGGGCCGCTGGCTGTCGGTGCAGGCGGTGGCCGCCGCGCTGCGGCTCATCGACGGCATCGAGGCCTGGTCGCTGGAGCTGCGCCGCGACGGCACCCTCGACAAGGTGCAGCTGCGGGTGGCGTTCAACCGCCCGTCGCTCACCCAGAACAAGATGTGGGCCGGTCGGATCCGGGCCGCCCTCGACGCCCTCACCCCAGTCGACATCGAGGTGGAGGTCGTCGACGACCCGGCCACCGTCGGCGACCGCCTGGTCGACCACCGGGGCCACCACCTCGGCCTCGACCGCACCGCGGTCAAGCCGGGGTGACCCGGGGCGGGCCCGGACGAAGAGGGCGACCGGGTGGACCGGGTGGACCGCTCGAGCCCAGCGGGCCCGGCGGCGCGGCTCAGCCGGCGCGCCGGGCGGGGTCGCCCGCCACGAGGATGCCGGAGAGCAGCACGTCGCTGACCGCGTCGGCGATGTCCACGATCGTCTTGCTCTTGGTCGGCTTGAACCAGCGGATCGAGCCGGCCACGGCGTCGCGGACCAGCCGGTAGAACATCTGCGGGTCGACGCCGGGGTCGATCCGGCCCTGGCGCATGCCCTCCTCCAGGGCGTCGTACCACCACTGGGCGACGATCCGGTCCTCGTTGGCCAGGTAGTCGAAGCGGTCGAACTCGCTCAGGTACTTGGCCTCGTTCTGGACCATGAGCACGGCGGCGGGGGCGTCGACGATGAGCGAGAAGGCGAAGCGGGTCATCTCCCGCAGCCGCTCGACCGGGTCGAGCTCCTTCTCCTGGATCGCCTGGTAGCCGGCCAGCACGTGGTCGTGGAACTCGCTCAGGATCGCGTCGACGATGTCGAGCTTCGATCCGAAGTGGTGGTACAGGCTCCCCGACAGGATCCCGGCCTTCGAGCCGATCTGCCGGACGGTGGTCGCCTTGACCCCGCGCGCCGCGAACATCTCCTTGGCGACTTCGAGGATCTCTCTCCGGCGGTCGGACATCGGCCTGGTCCCTTGCCTCTCGGGGCTCTGCTGCTCGTCAGCGTTCGACATGAAACAACCGCTTGCTCGGACTCTATCCCTCGCCGCGGACGAACACCGGGAGCGTCGCCCCGTCGACGGTGAGGAAGCGCACCTCGACCGGCAGGTCGAAGGTGAGGTCGTCCGCCTCGACGTCGACCACCCAGGACAGCACCCGCGGGCCCTCGTCCATCTCGACGAGGACCTGAGCGTAGGGCAACTCCGTGAAGTACGGGTGAAGCGCACGATGCGTGACCGTCCACGAGAACACCCGACCCCGGCCCGACGACCGCTCCCACGACCAGGCGGGGCTGTGGCAGTGCGGGCACCGCGGCCGCGGCAGGTGGCGCCAGGCCCGGCAGTCGGCGCAGCGCTGGAACCGCAGCTCGCCCTGCGCCGGCCAGCCGTAGAACTCGCCGGTCAGCCCCTCCAGGCGCGGCAGCGGCCGGGGGACGGGCGGCTCGGTCGGGTCCGTCGGCCCGGTCGAGGACACGTCGCTCGTCGAGGTCATCGGGCTCCCCTCACATCCGCCGGAGCACGGCCAGGCTGCCGTCGCCGAAGTCGCCCCACCCGGTGACCACCCCCACCCGCGCCCCCTCGACCTGGGCGTCGCCGGCCTGGTGGCGCAGCTGGCGCACGGCCTCGACCACGTGGTTCATCCCCATCGCGTGGGCCTGCGACAGCAGCCCGCCGTGGGTGTTGACCGGGAGCCGCCCGCCGAGCGCCGTGTGGCCGGCGAGCACGAACCCGGGCGCCTCGCCGCGACCGCAGAACCCGGCGTCCTCCAGCTGGTGGATGACCTCGAAGGTGAAGCAGTCGTAGATCTGGGCGAAGTCGGCGTCCTCGGGCCCGAGGCCGGCCATGTCGTAGGCGCGGGGCGCCGCCTCCTGCAGGCCGGTGTGGAGGAAGTCGGGGCGGTTGGTGAGGTCCTCGCCGGGCCACGGGTGGCCCTCGGCGACGCCGGCGATGGTGACCGTCGGGTGCGCCAGCGAGCGGGCCCGCTCGGTGCTGGTGACGACGACCGCGGCCGCGGCGTCGGTCTCGAGGCAGCAGTCGAGCAGCCGGTAGGGCGTGGAGATCATCGGCGAGGCGAGGTAGTCGTCGAGCGTGAGCGGTCGGCCCCGCATGAGCGCCCGGTCGTTGCGCTGGGCGTGGGCCCGGGTGGTGATCGCCACCTCGGCCAGCGCCTCGACGGGGAGCCCGTGCTCGTGGGCGTAGCGGTTGGCGATCAGCGGGTACCACTGCGGCGGCGCCACCGACCCGAACGGCACGTAGTAGTCGCGCACGTTGTGCTTGGCCGCCATGTTCGGGGCGTCCTCGACGTTGCGGACCCGGAAGCCCGACCAGCCGTTCCAGCCGACCGGGGCCAGCACGCAGGTGGCCGTGCCGGTGACGATCGCCATCGCCGCGTACAGCAGCGCGCCCACCGACGTGGCGCCGCCGCCCACGGGCTGGCAGGCGAAGCGGACGTCGCGCAGGCCGAGCACGGAGGCGAGCTCCTCGGGGGTGACCCAGGCGGGCGGGGCGATGATGCCGTCGACCGCGGTCGGGGGCAGGCCGGCGTCGTCGAGGGCGCGCAGCGAGGCGGTGAGCAGCAGCTCGAGCTCGGTCATGCCGGAGCCGGGGCGTCGGCAGTAGTCGGACTCGCCGATGCCGACGATGGCCGTCTGGTCGCGCACGGCGACGGACCCTAGTGGCGCTCCGGCGCTCGTACCAAGCGATTGCTCAACTAGCGTCGCCCGTTGACAGCGAGTCAACGACCGTTCTACGTTGCTAGCAAGCAAGCGCTTGGTTGCACTCCCGGAGTGCCCGTCGCAGGACGGGCCGGTGCGACACCACAGCGCAGGGACGCCGAGGAGCGAAGGGGATGACCGCGATGTCGACGCCGCCTGTGGGGATGTTCTTCGAGCTCGAGGTCCGCGGCCGGACCCGTGCCGTCGAGCAGCAGGCGTTCGAGCACGCGCTCGACCAGGCCGTGCTGGGCGAGGAGCTGGGCTACGGGTCGGTCTGGTGCGTGGAGCACCACTTCACCCGGGGCTTCTCGCACGCCTCGGCCCCCGACCTGTTCCTGGCGGCCATCGCCGCCCGCACCCAGCGCATCCGCCTCGGGCTCGGCGTGGTGCTCCTCCCCTTCAACCACCCCGTCCGCACCGCCGAGCGCGTCGGCACCCTCGACGTCCTGTCGAAGGGCCGGGTCGAGTTCGGCACCGGCCGAGGCGCCTCCCCCATCGAGTACCAGGCGTTCATGCAGCCCTTCGAGCTCAGCCGCCAGCTGTGGGAGGACAACCTCGACGCCGTCCTCAAGATCTGGGGCGCCGACGGCGAGCCCGTCGACATCGAGCACGAGCGCTGGCTGGTGCCCAACGTGTCGATCTACCCCCGCCCGGTCCAGGAGCCGCACCCGCCGGTGTGGGTGGCCTCGACCTCGACCGAGGGCTTCATCGCCGCCGCCCAGCGGGGCTACAGCCTCCTGTGCATGCCGATGCTCAAGGGCCTCGACGGCCTGGCCGAGGACATCGCCCTCTACCGCAAGACCCTGGCCGACCACGGCTTCGACCCCGACACGCGCCGGATCGCCATGAACGTGCCCTGGGTGGTCGCCGACACGGTGGCGGAGGCCAAGGAGGCCACCGACGCCGTGCTCTGGTACATCCGCCGGCAGATCAACCTGGTGGCGCCGCCGGACCTGATGGACGCCCGGCACGCCACCACCCGCGTCCTCGGCCAGCTCGCCGCCGGCCTCCCGCCCGACGAGGCCGTCGACGTCCTCACCGAGAACCGCATGGTCGTCATCGACGACGTCGAGGGCTCCAAGCAGGCGCTGCAGGAGTGCCTCGACGCCGGCGCCACCGACGTCCTCTGCCAGTTCCAGGTCGGCGGCCTGGAGCACGAGAAGGTCGTCCGGTCCATCGAGCTCTTCGCCCGCAAGGTCGCGGGCCTCAACGGCGCCGGCAGCCACGAGGGGCAGGGCGCCGCCTGATCTGTCGTGGGGTGCACCACCCGGGGTGGTGCACCCCACACGGCGCTTGACAGAGCCAAGCGCTTGCTCAATCGTTTCCGACACGACTCGTGATCCAAGGGGGGCACGGAGTGGAGAAGTTCGTCGCGTTGACGGCCAGCGGCATCGCCTTCGGCGCCGTCCTTGCGATCGTGGCCCTCGGTTTCCTGGTGCTGTACAAGGCCACCGGCGTCATCAACTTCGCCCACGGCGACCTGGTGACCCTCGGGGCCTACATCGCCGTGTGGGCCATCAAGGAGCACGGCCTGCCCACGGTGCTCGGGTACGTCGTCGCCCTGGTCGCCATGTTCGGCATCGGCGTCCTCGTCGAGCGCATCGCCCACGCCCCGCTGCGCCGACGGCCCCACATGGTCGTCGTGATCGCCACGCTCGCCGCCGCCATCGCCATCCGCGGCGCGGTGTCCGTGTGGCAGGGGTCGGAGCCCAAGTCGCTCCCCAGCCCCGTGGGCGACGAGGTCGTGCACATCCTCGGCGCCGTCGTCGCCTACCAGCGGCTCCTGATCATCGGGGTCTCGGCGCTGGCGGTCGTCGGGCTCATCGCCCTCTTCCAGCGGACCGCCTTCGGCCGCCAGGTGCGGGCCCTCGCCGCCGACCCCGACACCGCCCGCCTCCACGGCGTGCGGGCCCGGTCGATCGCCATGGTCGCCTTCGGCATGTCGGCGACGCTGGCGGCGCTCGCCGGCATCCTCATCGCCCCGCTCAGCGCCGTCGACCTCAACTTCGGCTTCAACCTCATGGTGCTGGCCTTCGCCGCCGCCGTCATCGGTGGCTTCGGCAGCCTCGAAGGCGTGGTCGCCGGCTCCCTCGTGATCGGCCTCACCCAGCAGCTCGTCGGCGGCTACGTGTTCCCCGCCTACGCCTCGACGCTGCCGTTCGTCCTCCTGTTCCTGATGATCGTGGTCCGCCCCACCGGCCTCGTCGAGCTCGAGAGGACCCGCCTGTGACCGACAGCACCGCCCTCGACCCGCCCCGCTCCGACGCCGACGGCACCGGCGGCTCCACGAACGGCACCGGTCGCCCGTCGACCGCCGGCGCGGGGTTCGACCTCGGCGCCCTGTTCCGGCGGAGCACCACCCCACGCCCGCCGGTCTACGGGCAGCACCACTTCGTCACCATCGGGGTCTTCCTGGTGGCGGTGGCGCTGATCGCCCCCGAGATCGCCCAGAGCCGCTCCGACCAGTTCCTCGTGAACCTGTGGCTCGTCTACTGCATCACCGGCATCGGCTTCTACTGGGTGTTCGGCCTCGCCGGGAAGTTCGCCTTCTGCCAGACGTTCATGATGGCGCTCGGCGGGTTCACGTCGGCCTACCTCACCCGGCCCGACGGGCCGAACCAGCCCTTCCTCGTCGGCGTGGCCGGCGCCATCGCCGTCACCTGCGTGATCGCGCTGCTGCTCGGGCTGTCGGTGCGGCGGGCCCAGCACTTCTACTTCGCCATCGCCACGCTGGCGCTGGAGTCGATCGGCCACACCGTGTTCAAGGAGTGGACCGACTTCACCGGCCCCAACGGCACCACCGTCGGCGTGCCGCCCGCCAAGATCGGCGGCACCGAGTTCCTGCAGGAGTCGGAGGTGTTCCGGCTGTTCCTGGGAGCGCTGGCGATCGTGCTCGTGCTGGCGGCGCTGATCGAGCGCTCGCCGCTGCGACGGGAGGCGGTCGCCGCCCGCGACAACCTGCTCGTCGCCAACGTCGCCGGCGTCCGGGCCGACCGGCACCAGCTCACGCTGCTGGTGCTGGGGTCGGGGCTCGGCGGCCTGTCCGGGGCGCTGATCGCCCACTGGAACGGCGTGATCGGCATCGACTCGTTCGGCATCGACCTCGCCATCGGCATCTTCCTGATGCTGCTGCTCGGCGGGTCGGGGTCGATGTGGGGCCCGGTGCTGGGGGCGGCGTTCTACGTGGCGGTGCCCGACCTGCTGTCCGGCATCGAGCGCTACTCGGCGATGGTCTACGGCCTGGTCCTGCTGGTGGTGGTGATCGCCATGCCGGAGGGCCTGGTGGGCGCGGTCCGGAAGGGCTCGGGCGTCGTGCTGCGGCTGGTCGACCAGGCCCGGGGCCGCCCCGGCACCACGGCCGTCCCGGCGGTCGCGGTCGCCGGGGCCGGGGGCGGGGCGACGGCGGCCGGGGACGGCGCCGGCGACCCCGTCGGGACCGGGAACGGCGCCGGGCCCGCCGAGGCCGGGCCCGCCCAGGGAGGAGGCGACGGTGCTGCGGGCTGAGGACATCCGGGTCACCTTCGGCGGCGTGTGCGCCGTCGACGGCGTGACCCTCGAGCTCGCCGCCGACGAGCTGCTCGGGCTCGTCGGCCCCAACGGCAGCGGCAAGACCACGTTCCTCAACGCCGTGTGCGGGGTCGTCCCCGCCCAGGGCGAGCTGACCGTCGACGGCCGGCCCGTGCGGCTGGGCCGCCCCCGGTCCGCCTGGGAGGCCGGCGTCGCCCGCGTGTTCCAGGCGCCGCAGACCTTCGAGGACCTCGCCTGCCTGGAGAACGTGCTGCTGTCCTCCGACGACCAGCGCTACCGGGGCATCGGCGGCGCCTGGTTCAACCGGCCCGGCATGTGGCGCCGCGAGAAGGCCCGCTGGGAGGCCGCGATGGCGGCGCTGGAGCTGGTGGGCCTCGACCGGTACGCCTCGGCCAAGGCCGAGCTGCTCACCTACGGGCAGCGACGGCTGTTGGAGCTGGCCCGGGCGGTCGTCGGGCGACCCAAGGTGCTGCTGCTCGACGAGCCGAGCGCCGGCCTCAACGACGCCGAGACCGCCGAGCTGTCCGACCGGCTGGTCGCCATCCGGCAGCAGGGGGTCGCCGTGCTGGTCGTCGACCACAAGGTCGACTTCCTCGACGTCGTGTGCGACCGGATCGTGGTGCTGGAGCTGGGTCGGGTGATCGCCGAGGGGCCGCCCGACCGGGTGTGGAACGACGCGCGCGTGATGAGCGCCTACCTGGGGGTGCCGGCCGATGCTGCAGGTTGAACGCCTCGACGTCCGCTACGGCACGACCCACGCCGTCCGCGGCATCGACCTGACGGTCGAGGCCGGGCAGGCGGTGGCGCTGCTCGGCCCCAACGGCGCCGGCAAGACGTCGACGCTGCACGCCATCTCCAACCTCGTGCCCTCCGGCGGGACCGTGCGGTTCGAGGGCGAGGACATCACCCGGGTGCCCGCCGAGGAGATCGCCCGGCGGGGCCTGATCCAGGTGCGGGAGGGGCGGCACATCTTCCCCGACCTCACCGTCCACGAGAACCTCCAGATCGGCACCACCGCCCGCCGCGGGCGGGAGGGCGGCTTCGGGTTCGACGAGGTCTACGACCTGTTCCCGCCGCTGCAGCCGCTCCGCAAGCGGCTCGGGTACGCCCTGTCGGGCGGCGAGCAGCAGATGGTGGCGCTGGGGCGGGCGCTGGTCGCCGCGCCCCGGCTGATGCTGGTCGACGAGCCGTCGCTGGGCCTGGCGCCGGTGATCGCCGACACGGTGGCGACGGCGCTCGCCGAGGTGCGGAGCCGCACGGCGCTGCTCATCGTGGAGCAGAACGTGCACCTGGCCCTGCGGGTGTGCGGCCGGGCGGCGGTGATGAGCAGCGGCTCGATCGCGATGGAGGCCGACGCCGGGGAGCTGCACGACCGGGAGGCGCTGCTGGCGTCCTACCTCGGGCAGCGCAAGACCGGCGCGGGCGTCTAGACGTCGGAGGCACGACCGATGGCCGACCACCGGTTCCCCGTCGAGGCGGGGCACGTCATGGCGTTCGCCCGCGCCGTCGGCGAGCCCAACCCCGTCCACACCGACGTTCGCTACGCCCGGTCGCAGGGCTTCCCGGACGTGCTGGCGCCGCCCACGTTCTACGAGGCCAGCGCCCACTTCGACCCCGAGAACACCTGCCGGCCCCACGTGGGGCAGCCGTGGTGGGGGTCGTCGGGCGTGCCGACCGGCGATCCCGGGCGGGAGGACCGCAACCCGGGCACCACGCTCCACGCCGAGACCCACGTGACCTACCACCGCCACCCGTGCGCCGGCGAGGTGCTGCACGCCCGGGAGCGACCGGGCGAGCGGTGGACCCGGGTGGGCCGGCGCGGCGGCGAGCTGGTGTTCAACGACTGGTACGTCGACTACCGGGACGCCGCCGGCGAGGTCGCGCTCACCGCCCGGACGGTGGCGGTGACGACGGCGCAGAAGCTGCCCGCGCCCGAGCGCGGGTCGGCGGGGACGGTCGACGTCCCGGCGGGGGCGGTCGACCTGTCGGAGCCGGTGTGGACCGGGCCCGCGTCACCGGGCGACGTGGCGGTCGGCCAGACCCGGACGGCCGTGCTGGCGCGCGACCTGCGCCGGGTGCAGATCATCCAGTACGCGGGCGCGTCGGGCGACTTCTCGCCCCAGCACACCGACGAGGTCTACAACACGCAGGTCGCGGGCTACCCGACCGTGTTCGCCCACGGGATGCTGACGATGGCGATGACGGCCCGGCTGCTCACCGGCTGGTTCGGTGACGCCCGCCTGCGCACCTACGGCCTGCGGTTCCAGGGGCTGGTGTGGCCGGGCGACACGCTGGTCGCCACCGCCGCGGTGACCGCGATCGACCGGGCGGCGCAGACCGCGACGCTCGACGTGCACACCACCTCGTCGACCAGCCCGACGCCGGTCGTCAGCGGCTACGCGACCGTGGCCCTCGACGGCCCGATCGGGCGCCGGTCGGACGCCTGACAACCAAGCATTTGCTTGGTAGGGTTGGGGCCATGCAGACCGAGGTGATGCTCACGGGCATCGGGGGGCAGGGCATCCAGCTGTGCGCCAAGACCCTCGCCATCGGCGCCACCGACGAGGGGCGGCAGGCGATGCTGTCGGCCCACTACGGCGGCGAGATGCGGGGCGGGCAGACCGAGGCGTCGGTCGTCGTCGGCGACGGGCCGCTACGGGCGCTGCCGATCCTACCCTCGACCTGGTCGGCCTTCGTCATGCACCCCAACCACTGGGCGCCCGTGCGGGCCAAGCTGCGGCCCGGCGGCGTGGTCGTCGCCAACGCCACGCTGCTCGGCGAGGACGACCTCGGCCTCGGTTCGGGCGACGCCACCACGTTCCTCGTCCCCGCCGGCGACATCGCCGCCGGGCTCGGCGCCCCGATGAGCGCCGGGCTCGTGCTGCTCGGCGCCTATGCAGCCGTCACCGGGCTGGTCGGGCTCGACGCCCTGACCGCCGCCATGACCCGGCTCGTCCCGCCCTACCGGTCGCAGCACATCGCCACCAACGAGGCCGCCCTGCGGGCCGGGCACGACGCCGTCCCCGCCCTCGCCGCCCCCGCCTGGGCGGAGGTGACGGCGTGACCGGGACCGCCGGGGTCGCCGGGACCACGGGCGGGACCGCCGGGGTCGCCGGGGCCGCCGGGGCGACCACCGTGCTCACCCGCGGCACCGTCACCATCGACCGGGAGCGCTGCAAGGGCTGCGAGCTGTGCATCCCCGCCTGCCGCCCCGGTGTGCTGTCGATGTCCACCGAGGTCAACGCCATCGGCTACCGCTACCCCGTGCTGGCGCCGGGCTGCACCGGCTGCCAGGCGTGCCACGCGGTCTGCCCCGACTTCGTGTTCGAGGTCTACAAGTTCGCGGAGCCGGTCGTGCTGGCGGTGCTCGCCGCTCCGGCCCCCACCGACGCCCCCACCGAGGAGGACCGCTGATGCCCGCCGGGCTCCTGCAGGGCAGCGAGGCCGTCGCCGAGGCGGCGGTGGCCGCCGGGTGCCGGTTCTTCGCCGGCTACCCGATGCTCCCGTTCACCGAGCTGCTCGAGCACATGGCCCGCCGGCTCCCCGAGGTCGGCGGCACCTGCATGAACGCCGAGAGCGAGATCGAGGGTGTGAACATGGTCCTCGGCGCCGCGGCGGCCGGGGCCCGGGCCGGCACCGGGTCGTGCGGGCAGGGCATCGCCCTCATGCAGGAGGCCATCGCCGAGGCGGCGCTCAACGAGGTGCCGTTCGTGGTGTTCAACCTGGCCCGGGGCCAGCAGGACTACTTCCAGTGCACCCGGGGCGGCGGCTGGGGCGACTACCGCACGATCACCCTGGCCCCGAAGGACGTCGCCGAGGCCGTCGAGCACACCCAGCTGCTGTTCCACCTGGCCGACCAGTACCGGTCGCCGGTGGTGATGTACGGCGACTACCTCGTCGCCCACACGTTCATGTCGGTCGACGTGGCGCCCCGCGACTACGGGCCCCTCCCGCCGAAGGACTGGGCGCTCGACGGCAGCCTCGGCGGGACCGGCCGGTCGCGGCAGATCTGGACCTGGCGGATGGGCAAGGCCGACCGCCCCGGCGCCGGCCCCGACCGGCACTGGCGGGCCGTGGCCGAGAAGTTCGCCGACGCCGCCCGCACCGAGCCCCGCCACGAGGCGCACCGGGCCGACGACGCCGAGGTGCTGGTGGTGTCGTTCGGGTCGACGGCGCCGTTCGTCGACCACGTCGTCGACGAGCTCCGGGAGGACGGGCTGCGCGTCGGGTCGTTCCGGCCGATCACGCTGTGGCCGTTCCCGGAGGACGCGCTGGCCGAGCTGGTCGAGCTGTCCGGGTGCCGCCAGGTGCTCGTGTACGAGATCAACGCCGGGCAGATGATCGACGACGTGCGCCTGTCGGTCGGCCGGGGCGTCCCGGTGCGGGGCATCGGTGGCGTCAGCGTCGACGACAGCGGCATGCGCCAGGGCGACCTGCTCACCGTCGAGGCCATCCGCACCCGCGTGCTCGCCGCCGTCGAGGAAGGACGCTGAGATGACCGGACCCTCGCCCGCGCCGGCGCCCGCGCCGGCCCCCGTGCCCGTGTCGATCCTCCCCACCGACGCCCCGCCCGACCGGCCGGCCCGCAAGGTGGCCGGCACCAAGGTCGACCTGCAGATCACCGAGGACCACCACCTCTGCCCCGGCTGCGGCCACCCGGTGGCCTGGCGGCTGCTGCTGGAGGTCATCGCCGAGCTCGACCTGGCCGGCCGTTCGATCGGCGTGGTCGGGCACGGCTGCTACACGAACATCGTCTCGATCGCCGACGTCGAGTTCCTCCAGTGCCTCCACGGGCGGGCGCCGGCGGTCGCCACCGGCGTGAAGCGGGTGCACCCGCACACGGCGGTGTTCACGCTGCAGGGCGACGGCGACATGGCGTCGGAGGGCCTGCAGGAGGTGCTCCACGCCGCCGCCCGGGGCGAGAAGCTCACCTGCATCATGCTGAACAACGGGGTGTTCGGCGACACGGGCGGCCAGATGACCGCCGCCACCGTGGTCGGGCAGCGCACGAAGACGTCGCTCGACGGCCGGGAGCCCGAGGCCCACGGCTACCCGGTGCCGGTGGCCGAGCTGGTGAGCCACGTGCCCGGCACCGCCTACGTGGCCCGGGGTGCGGTCAACAACGCCGGCTCGATCGCCAAGACGAAGCGGTACCTGCGCAAGGCCTTCGAGCTGCAGATGGCGGGGGCCGGCTTCACGTTCGTCGAGGTCCTGACCATGTGCCCCACCGGCTGGTTCGTGCCCACCTCGGGCGGCCCCACCTACATGGTCGACACGTTCGAGAAGACGTTCCCCCCGGGCGAGCTCACCCCCTCCTGACCGCTCCCTGCTGCCCACCCGGACCGGGCTGGCAGCAGGGGGGCGACCGACTCCGCCTCCCGGGGCGGCCGGGGACAGGGGGTGGGGCGGGCCCGGCACTGGGAACCGGGCCCGCCCCGCCTGTGGGCTCAGCTCCAGTTCTTCGACTGGATCACCCACGGGGTGCCCCGGCACAGGCCGCAGTTCGAGCCGACGAACTGCGACCGGGCCTGGGCGTTCCCGAACAGCGTGGCGTCGAGCCACCAGGCGGCGACGCTGACGATGTGCCGCTCGACGGTCGGGTCCGTGAACAGCCCCATGTGCCCGACGTTGCCGTAGTGGCCGATGACGGCCGGGATGCGGGACGGGACCCGCTGGTAGTCGTCGACGGCGTTGCCGTAGGCGATGTCCGACGACCCGCCGGTGAACCACGCCACCGGGGCGTGGAGCCGCTGGAGCGCCGACTTGTCGACGCCGCCGAGGCCACCCGACGAGAAGATGCCGCTGTTCCACAGCACGGTCGAGCGGATCCGCGGGTCGCTCGACGCCCCGATCGCCTCGAGGCCGCCGCAGGACTGGCCCATGGCGGCGACGGCGTCGGTGTCGAGCTTCCCGAAGTACTTGCTCCCCGGGCGGGAGTTCTCGGCGATCGCCCAGTCGACGGCGTCGATGAGCATGTCGGCGTCGGTGGTGCCCGACCCGCCGGGGTTGCCGTTGGCGATGACCAGCACGCCGTGGGCGGCCAGCGGGGTCAGGAACTCCTGGAACCAGGTGCCGTCGGCCCGGCAGGCGCCGTTGCCCCACACGACGATCGGCATGGGGTCGGTGACGGCCGCCAGGTTCGACGGCCGGTAGATGGTGTGGTCCCGGAGCCGGATGTCGGTCTCGTACATGCCCGTGTACCGCTGCGTGAGCGGGGCCCGGCCCCCTCCGGGCACGGTCGTGGGCGTGGTCGGGTCGGTGGTGGGCGGCGGGCACGACTCGACCCGGCGCCACTCGGTCGGGCCGACCTGCAGCAGCGTGGTGGTCGAGAAGATCAGGCCGAGGTAGTCGTTCGACCCGATCGCCCGCACGGTGAGCAGGGTCCTCGTGGCCCGGCCGGCGTCGACGTGCTGGCTGTTGGTGGCGGTCACGCAGGTGGCGGACTGGGCCCCCGCCTGCGGTGCGTCCACGCGGGCCATGGTCGCCACGGCGACCAGGAACAGGCCGAGTGCGGCGAGCAGGACCAGCAGGCGGCGCCGCGGCAGGCCGAGGTGCGCGGGTGCGGAAGTTGCCATGTCGTCCTCCGTTGTCTGGGCGCGGGCAGGCGCGGCGGCACCGGCCCGCGGCCGGATCTCTCCCCCAAGGCGTCACGCCTGCCCGTGCTCCAGGGCGACACCTGTCCGCGAGTGTGACGGAGACCGGCCCGGGCCGCAAGGGTTTGTTGACAAAATCCTTCCGATCAGGTGCTTTGTTGTCATCCTTTCGGCGGACGGGTGGGATCGGCTGTGATGGGGGCGATGGAGTCGGGGTCGAAGGCGCAATCGGCGCCGGGGGTCGACGGCGGTGACGGCGACGACGGAGTCGCCGGTGGCGTCGGGGGTGACGGCGACGGGTCGCTGGCGGCCGAGGCGCGGGCGGCGCTGGCCCGGGGCGCCAGCGCGTCGGACCTGCTGCCGACGCTGATGGGCGACTACTGGTTCCACAGCCGGGCCCACATCCCGTCCGCCGCGCTGGTGCGGCTGCTGGCCGAGTTCGGGGTGGGCGCCGACGCCACCCGGGCGGCGCTCAGCCGCCTGACCAGGAAGGGCCGGCTCGAAGGCGTGCGCGACGGCCGCCGCACCGCCTACCGCCTCGCTCCCGCCCTGGTCGACGCCGCGACCGAGCAGGGTCGCCGGCTGATGCGGTTCGGGACCGAGCCCGTGGCCTGGGACGGCGTGTGGA